>CAZLWT010000048.1:0-8695 GCA_964563325.1 uncultured Rhodoluna sp.
CGTCGAGCGCCTCTTTGCCTACACTCCGGATGGTCGCCAGACGATGTTGTTCTCGGCAACCATGCCAGGTGCCATCGTGACGATGGCCCGTAAATACCAGAACCGCCCGGTGCACATCCGAGTAAATGACCCTGATGAGGGCCACACCAAGGCAGACATTAAGCAGTTTGTCTACCGAGCCCACTCGCTCGACAAGGATGAGGTGGTTGGTCGAATCTTGCAGTCTGAGGGGCGCGGCAAGACCGTAATCTTCACCAAGACCAAGCGTCAGGCCAGCAAGGTTTCTGAGGAATTAATCGACCGTGGCTTCAATGCCACCGCGCTTCACGGGGACATGACTCAGGAAGCCCGCGAGCGCTCGATGACCGCATTCCGCAATGGCAAGAAGGACATCTTGGTGGCAACCGAGGTTGCTGCTCGAGGCATCGACGTTGACGACGTGACCCACGTCATCAACTATGCAATCCCCGAAGACGAAAAGGCCTACCTGCACCGCATCGGAAGAACCGGCCGTGCCGGGCGCACCGGTATCGCGGTCACTTTCGTTGACTGGGAAGACATGACTCGCTGGGGGCACATCAACACCGCCCTCGAACTTGGAATTCCAGAACCAATCGAAACCTATTCTTCATCGGCGCATCTTTTCACCGACCTTGATATCGCCACCGGAACCAAGGGGCGGATTGCAAAATCAAAGCGCCCCGAAGGCTGGAAGCCGGGCGATGACGAAAAGCCTCGCGAGGGTGGCCGAAACGCCGGTCGTGGCGGAAACCGCGGCGGCGGTGGGCATTCCAGAGATGGTCAGACCACACCAGGACATCAGCGATCAGACCGCAACAAAGATCAGGGTGGCGATAAGCCTCATAAGACCGCTCCCGTCAAGCCAGAACACGGCAATGGCGAGCACAAGGCGCCGCCAAGCGAACGCAATCGTCAGCGTCGCCGCACTCGCGGTGGGGCAACCGGTTAGTTTTCGCAGCTAGCCCGCACCGCTCATAAACCAAAGGGTTTAGAGCTGTGCGGCAAATCCTGTGGCCTGAGAGATGATTTTCTCGAGGTTTGCGGCTGAGGTAAGCCGCTCACCCAGCAGGTTCGGTTTACCCGTGCCGTGATAATCACTCGAGCCGGTTAGCACCAGGTCGTGTTCAAACGCCATTTTCTCTAACCACTGCATCACATGCTCTGGCACGTCTCGGTGATAAGCCTCAAACCCACCGAGGCCAGCCTCAATCATTGCTTCGAAGTGAGCCACGGGCATGGGTTGCCCGGGGGTCGGGCCGTTTCCCCGAGCCATCGGGTGCGCGATTACCGGGACTCCCCCGGCGCGGCGAATCAAACGAATGGCCTCATAGGTTTCTGGCACCCCGCGATTTGGTTCGTAGTACTTTGAACCGGGGAACACGAACTCAAAAAATTCTTCACGAGCCTTGATGATTCCGCGCTTGATCATCGCGTCGGCAACCGCGGGTCGACCGGCGGTCTTGCCAAATGCCAGCTCAGCCTCAACCGCATCCCAGTCGATGTCATAGTCTTCGGAAAGTCGCTCGGTTATTTTTCTGAGACGCACTCTGCGACTCTCCGAAGAATCGGTCAGCTCGCTTTGCAATTCAACGTTTTCGGGATCGGGTAAATAGGCCAGCATGTGAACCGAGAAACGCTGGCCCTCGCCCTCATCATTTATGACACTGGCCCGAGTCGTAACCTCGATTCCGGCTATGAAACCGATTCCCAAGCGCTTAGCGGTTTCAGAGCCCTCTAACCAGCCGCTCGTGGTGTCGTGATCGGTCAGAGCAATCACGTCTAGACCGGCAGCCACCGCCTCGGTGACCACCTGTTGCGGCGACCCTTTTCCGTCGGACCGCGTGGAATGCGAATGAAGATCGATCTTGGCCGTTGAACTCAGCATGCTGTTCCCTCTTCTTTGTCTATTCAAAGTTACCGTTTGGTTCAGAAACTCGGTTGAATCTTGGCAGAATGAGAGCATGAGTAAAGAAGCCCACGAAACCGGTTCAGACCAACTCGAAGCCGAGCAGGAACTCGAAAGTCGTGGCACCAATCGCTCTCGAACCCCAACCAGTGAGGCTTTTCAAACCTTCATAGCCTCTGGATGGGCCGAGCGTGATGCCAATCTTCCCGCCACCGCCGAGGTGGCCCCATTTGCAGCTCTGCGCCGGGCGGCCGTTGCTGCCGCCTTCGCCGGAAAAGTAATCATTATCGAGGCTGGCGCGGCTAAAACCCGCTCGAACGATACCGAGTACATGTACCGCCCCCACTCGGCTTTTGCGCACCTCACGGGTTGGGGCACGGATTCGGTGCCCGACTCGGTTTTGGTTATTGATGCGCGGGGCGCTGCCGGTGCCACCGAGGCAACCCTGTTCTTCAGAGAAACCGCCGGTCGCGATTCCGATGAGTTTTTTGCCAACCCGGCAATCGGCGAGTTTTGGGTTGGAGCCAGGCCATCGTTGGCTCAGGTCGGCTCACTGCTGGCCCTGCACACTCGAACCCTCAAGGATTTTTCCGCCTACCGCGAGGCGCTTCCAAGCAACGATGTGGTTGACCTTTCCGATGAGGCTTTGGTCGAGTTCGTTTCAGAGTTGCGGCTTATAAAGGATTCCTTCGAAATAGCCCAGATGCGTGAGGCAGTGGCCGCATCGGTCACCGGTTTCGAGGCCGTGGTGCGAAGCCTTCCACGAGCCGTAGCGGCCACCCGTGGTGAAAGAGTGGTCGAGGGTGCTTTCTTTGCCGAAGCCCGCGCCCTCGGCAATAATTTGGGCTACGAGACCATCTCCGCTTCCGGCTCCAACGCCTGCACACTGCACTGGATCATCAATACCGGCGAGGTCATACCCGGCGACTTGATTCTGGTTGATGCCGGGGTCGAGGTTGACAGCCTTTACACCGCCGACATCACCCGCACGCTTCCAATCATCGGCCAGTTCAGCCCGATTCAGCGCGAGATCTACGAGGCGGTTCGTGAGGCCGCCGATGCCGCTTTCGCGATAGCAAAACCCGGGGTAAAGTTTCGCGAGATTCACGCCGCCGCGATGCGAGTGATTGCGCAAAAGACCGCGCAGTGGGGTTTGTTGCCGGTTTCGGCCGAGGAATCGCTAGAGCCCGAAAAGCAATTTCACAGGCGATGGATGGTGCACGGAACCAGCCACCACCTTGGCCTCGACGTGCACGATTGCGCCCAGGCCAGGAGAGAACTTTATGTCGAGGGCGAACTGCAGCCGGGAATGATTTTCACCATCGAGCCCGGTTTGTATTTTCAGCCGGATGACCTGATGGTGCCCGAGCAATTTCGTGGCATCGGAGTCAGAATCGAAGACGATGTTTTGGTCACCGAAACCGGTGTCGAAAATCTAAGTTCGGCTCTGCCTCGAACCGCAGCCGAGGTGGAAGCCTGGATGGCTACTTTGCGGGATTAGCCTCAGAGGCTTTTCTGGCTTGTTCCTCAAGGTCTTGAGGAACCACCACGACGTATTTTCCTGCAATGACCATCGAGCTGCTCAGAAATTGGCGCTTGTTTGGGTTGAGACTGAATCGAACCACGTTAATCAACATCATTAGCCCAGCACCCAAAATCACCGAGGCTGCCAAAGATGGATAGTTGACCGGTGCGTTGACATCGCCGGTGCCGCCGAAAAGCAGTCCAAAGATTAACCCAACCCAAGAGCCAGTGACCAAGCCGCTGAGCGCGACCCTCGCGTAACTTACGCGGCCACGCAGTCGCTCAACCGTTTTGAGGTCGCTTCCGACGATGGCGATGAAGGTTGCTGGGAAGCTTCCCGAGACTATGCGATCAACAAATTTGACGGCATCCAGGTACTGCGCAAACTCGGCCACTTCGACGCCTTGGGGAATCACCGGGCTGATGGAGCGACCCGCCCCAGAATTTTCTGTCTTCTTCACCCCCTCATTCTGACACGGGGTCGCCGCAAACGTCTAAGGTTATTCTGTGAGCGCAACGAGAGTATTTGTCGCCAGATTGGCTGGCTGTGGCGTCTTTGACCCCGTGGGAGACCGCGTTGGAAAAGTCATTGACGTTCTAATCTCGTACCGCAAAACTGGGGCTCCGAAAGCAACCGGACTGCTGGTTGAGATGAGCGGACGCCGCCGGGTTTTCGTGCCAATTTCCCGGGTCACATCCATCGCACCGGGTCAGGTCATAACCACCGGGTTGATTGACCTGCGCCGATTCACCCAGCGTGGGCAAGAGATTCGAGTCATCGCCGAGATGCTCGGTCGCAAGGTAAACCTGCTCGACGAGTCGGGTCTTGCCACAATTGAAGACCTTGCGGTTGAACAAAATAGGCGAAAAGAGTGGACCACGGTCGAGCTGTTTCTGCGCCGCCCAAAAACCTCGGCCTCACCTTTTGCTCGTGGCGCGACCCTGTTTGCCGCCTGGGATCAGGTCAGCGAAGAAGCCAAGGGCGAGGAAAATCAGAGCGCTCAGCAACTGATTGCCACCTATGCCGAGATGCGCCCCGCCGACCTGGCAAGCGCGCTTTTGGATTTGCCAGACGAGCGCATGATCGAAGTGGCCGAAGAGCTCGATGATGAGCGTTTGGCCGATGTGCTTGAGGAACTGCCCGAGGATGAACAAATTGACATCATCCAAGAGCTAGACGACGAGCGCGCCGCCGAGGTGCTAGACCTGATGGAGCCGGACGACGCTGCCGACCTGATGGCAAACCTGCCAGAGGCTAGAACCGAAGCCATTCTTGAGTTGATGGACGAAGAAGAAGCCGACGATATTCGCATGCTGATGCAGTACGCGCCGTTCACCGCGGGTGGCTTGATGACCACCGAACCCATTATTTGCGCCGCCGATGCAACGGTTGCCGAAGCCATGGCCTTGATTCGCAGGCAAGAGGTTGCACCCGCATTGGCCGCCTCGGTGTTTGTGACCCTGCCGCCCTACGAGGTTGCCACCGGCCGCTACCTCGGGGTTGTGCACTTCCAGAGAATGCTGCGCTACCCGCCTCACGAACGTCTTGGAACCCTGCTGGACACCGAGCTTGAGCCGGTTCGAGCCAACACTCCGATTCAAGCCATCCACCGCACCCTGGCAAACTACAACCTGGTTGCCCTTCCGGTGGTTGACGAGCACCATCACCTGATTGGCGTGGTCACAGTTGACGACGTGCTCGACCACCTGCTTCCCGATGACTGGCGCTCTGGCGAGGAACCCGAGGTGGCGCATGGCTAGTTCACGCGATCGTCTCGACTCCCCGTTTCGCCAACGCGACCGGATTTTGCCAAAACTGAGCATCAACCAAGAGAGTTTTGGTCGCGCCTCAGAAGGCTTTGCACGCGCCATGGGCACCGGTGGCTTCCTGATTTGGATGACCGTCTTCGTGACGATCTGGCTAACCTGGAACTCGATTGCCCCCGAGGGCTGGCAGTTTGACCCGCGCAACCTGAACTTCACATTGCTGACCATGATTCTCTCGCTTCAGGCTTCTTATGCGGCACCTCTGATTCTGCTTGCCCAGAACCGCGAATCCGACCGCGATCGGGTTAAGACCGAGCAGGATCGCCAACGAGCCGAGCGAAACCTGGCCGACACCGAATACCTGGCCCGCGAGGTCGTTGCCCTTCGTCTGGCAATCGAAGAATTGGCCAGCAAAGATTTTGTGCGCGACGAACTTCGTGACCTGATGCGTGAGCTGGTTGAGGAACTTCGCGGAGACAAGCCAAGCAAAAAGGCGAAATGACCCGGCTCAAGCAACTTGTTGAACTGGCGCTAAACAACGTAATTGACCCCGAGCTCAGGCTGCCACTGCCCGAGCTCGACATGATTGGTGCGGTCGAGGTCGATTCGGCCGGCGCGGCTCATATCCAAGTCAAATTGACGGTGGTCGGTTGTCCGGCCTCCGCAAGAATCGAACGAGAAACGATGGATGCCGTTTTGGCGGTGCCGGGCATCAGCTCGGTGCAGGTCACCCTCTCGGTCATGACCCAGACCGAGCGCGATGCCCTGAAGCTGAAGTTGCGAGCCGGAAAGCCCGCCAGAAGCAACCCCTTTGGTGCCGAAAGTTTGACCCGAATCTTCCTAATCGGTTCTGGTAAGGGTGGCGTTGGAAAATCTTCGATCACCGCAAACCTTGCAGTTGCTCTTGCCGCCAAGGGCTTTCGGGTTGGCCTCATCGACGCCGACATTTTTGGTTTTTCGATACCTGGCCAACTTGGTCTGACCGATAAACCAACCAGGGTTGACGAGTTGATTCTTCCGCCGGTCGCCATTGGTGTCAAAGTGATATCCATCGGCATGTTTTTAGAAGACAACCAGCCGGTCGCCTGGCGCGGACCGATGCTGCACCGCGCCATATCGCAGTTCTTGACCGATGTTTACTGGGGCGATTTGGATTTCTTGCTGGTCGACTTGCCACCCGGCACCGGTGATGTGGCAATCAGCCTTGGTCAACTGCTGCCAACCGCAAAGACCGTTGTGGTGACCACCCCTCAGTTGGCCGCCGCCGAGGTTGCCGAGCGATCGGGTGCCGTCGGGCTGCAAACCGGTCAGGCCGTGTTTGGCGTGATTGAGAATATGTCTTGGCTTCCAATGCCGGATGGCTCGAAACTCGAACTGTTCGGATCAGGCGGTGGCCAAAGAGTTGCCGATCGACTGACCAAGCTTTCCGGCAGCCCAGTGCCGGTGCTCGGCCAGATTGCCATGAGCGTTGCCCTGCGTGAGGGCAGCGACAGCGGCAAACCCGTGGTCGACGCAAAACCCGAGGACGCGGCCGCGGTATCCATCGTTAAAATCGCCGAAAGTTTTGCGAAAATGCCTCTCGGTTTAGCAAAACGCAACCTTGCTCTTAGAGTTGGAAAATGAGTGAAATAAGCATCGTCGGCCTATTGGCGCATCTTGGCAAAACCGAGCACACCGTGCCGGTCATCAACCCGAGCACGGGCAAGAAAATATACGACCTGCCGCAGCAGACGGCCTCGCAAATTGCCGCCAGCGCCATCGAGGGCCGAAAGGCTCAACTCAGTTGGTCTGAGACCTCGGTGCAAGATCGCGCACAGATTTTGCTGCAACTGCATGACCTGATGTTGCAAGAGGAAGACAAACTTCTCGACCTGTTGCAACTCGAAACGGGCAAAGCCAGAAACCACGCCTTCGAAGAATTTGGTGGGGCGCTGAACGCGGCTCGCTACTTTGGAAAAATAGCGCCAAAGGTGATGCGCCGCACCCGCACCAAGGCCGGAGTGCCGGTGCTGACCCGAACCTTTATTGATTACCTGCCACTTGGCCTGGTCGGGGTAATCACTCCCTGGAACTATCCCTTGGCGCTGACGATGCTTGATGTTTTGCCTGCCCTGGCCGCGGGAAACTCGGTGATTCAAAAGGCCGACAATCAAACCGCACTGACCGTTTTATTTGCCCGCCACCTGGCCATCGAGGCCGGAGTTCCAAAGGACGCCTGGATCGTGGTCGCCGGGGACGGCGCCGAAGTTGGCAACGCGGTAACCGACAATGTCGATTATGTGGCGTTCACCGGTTCGAGTAACACCGGTCGAATCGTTGCTCAGCGGGCCGCCGCCCGGTTGATTGGCTACTCGCTAGAGCTCGGTGGCAAGAACCCACTGATTGTGTTGCGCGGAGCGAAACTGGAACGGGCCGCCGAAATCGCGATAGCCGGTGCCTTTGGCTCTGCCGGGCAGCTTTGCGTTTCGATTGAGCGCGTTTACGTTGCCAATGAACAAAAAGATGACTTTTTAGAATTGCTGGCCCAGCAGGTTTCGAACCTTAAAGTTGGCAGGTCATCCGACTTCAGTCAGGATGTTGGATCGCTTACCAGCGCCGCCCAACTCGACCGAGTCAGTGGCTTCATCGATGAAGCCGTTGCACAGGGAGCGGTTTTGGTCGCCGGCGGTCACGGCCTTTCGGAGGTCGGCCCCTATTTTTACGCGCCTACCGTTTTAACCGGTCTAGACGACAACATGCGCCTGAATCGAAACGAGGTTTTTGGCCCCGTGATTCAGGTTTACGGCTACGACCAGATCGAAGATGCCATTGCGCTGGCCAACGACAGCAAGCTCGGCCTGAACGCATCGGTGGTCGGCCCACAGGCCGAAGCAATCCGGATTGCCACAAAACTCGATGCCGGCAGCGTCAACATCAACGAGGGTTTCCGTGCCAGCTTCGCTTCGATGGATTCACCGATGGGTGGCTTCAAAGAATCTGGATCGGGTCGCCGAAATGGCAGTTACGGCCTGCTGCGATTCACCGAAACCAAAACCATTGGCGTGGCTTCCGACTTTTTGAAACTGCCCACCCTGGGACGACACTATGACCGCATGGCACCGCTGTTGCGGCTGCTTAGCAAGATTCTGCGTCGACTGCCCTAGGTTGCCTCTGAATCAAATGGCGCGGACTCACCGAGGCTCAGTTTGGCTATCGACGCGCTAGCGGCGGCTAACCCGACCGACCCGGCTGGAGAAAGTTTAGTCAGATCACTCTCGGTCGAGCGAAAGTCATCTTGCAGCGCCTCGCGAATGATGCGGCGCGGGTCGTATTGACGCGGGTCAAGTTTGCGCCAATCAACTTCTTCGAATTCGGGGCCGAGCTCATCTTTTAGTTGGCTTTTTGCTCCATCGGCCATGCGCCTTGCGGCCTTCACAAAATTGGCTAACTGCTTGGCATACTGAGGCAGGCGTTTTGGTCCGAGCACGATGGCGGCAA
>CAZLWT010000049.1:0-8654 GCA_964563325.1 uncultured Rhodoluna sp.
CCCCGCCCCACGGGAGGACCCACTGCAGGCAGATCCATTGATCGGTCAGGCCGTGGTCATCGGAGACCAGCAACCGTTCGTGGCCGCCCTTATTTCACTAGACCCCGAAATGCTGCCAATCTGGTTGAAGAACCAGGGCATCGACCGACCGGTTTCGCTTGGCGAGGCTGCCAGGTTGCCTATCGTGCTGAAATCTGTTCAAGAGGCGGTCAACCGAGTCAACAAAAACTTCTCTCAGGCCGAATCGATCCGCAAATTTGCAATCTTGGATGTCGAACTTACCGAGGCCAGTGGTCACATAACGCCATCGCTCAAGGTCAAGCGCAACCTAGTGCTTACCGATTTCGCCGAGCAGATAAATGAGATTTACCACCCACACAGCTGAGAATCTAACGCATGAACCATTCGGTTTCGCGCAGTTCTTTCATGGCAATTTTCCGTTGCTCGGGAGTCAGCCGGTCTAGGTAAACCAGACCGTCTAGGTGATCGCATTCATGTTGCAGAGCCTGCGACATCAGCCCAGTTCCCGATACCTCGATGGGTTCGCCCTGCAAGTCCACCCCGGCAACCCTGGCAAAGGCAAATCTGGGGGTGGGATGCCAAAGCCCGGGAACCGAGAGACAACCCTCGGTAACTAAAGTGACTTCACCGCTCAGTTCAACGACTTTCGGGTTTATCACGTAACCGATAACGCCGTCCACGTTGTAGCTGAAGGCTCGCAGGTTAACGCCGATCTGTGGGGCGGCAACTCCCGCGCGACCTGGAAGCGAAGTGGTTTCCAAAAGATCCTGAATCAGCGCGGCATCTTTTGCATCAAACCGGGTAATCGCATCAGAGACGGTTTTTAGAACGGGGTCGCCGAATAAGCGAATCTCGCGGATAGCCAATTTTGGAGCCTCTGTCTTGTCTGGTTTTAGGCGTTTAGGCTGTCGATCACTAGAGCGGCAAGTTCTCTTGCGGCTTCTCTCGTCTGCCATTTGAGCTCATTGAACTTGATGACCGATCCGGCCGCCAAGGCAGGGTCATAAGGAATGCGAACCACATTCCGAACCCGGGTCTTGAAGTGCTGTTCAATTTCATCAATTTTCACAAGTTGGGTGCCCTGAGTCGCCGTGTTGAGGGCAACCGTGGCAGTTCGAACCAAATCTCCATACCCGTTAGCCTCGAGCCAGGTGAGCGTCTCGGAAGCCAATCTGGCTTCATCAACCGAACCGCCCGAGACGACAACTAAACCGCTGGCGCGCTGAAGGGTTGGACGCATTACCGAGTGGACAATTCCCGTGCCGCAGTCGGTTAGAACCACGGAGTAGTAGCGAGCGGCCATATCGGCAACCACGTTGTAATCGCCCTCATCAAAGGCTTCGGAAAGCATCGGGTCACTGTCGCTGGCCAACACGTCGAGTCTCGAGGCATCGCGTGACACCATGCTAGAGAAATCATTGAATCCATCGATGGATGCGGCTCGGTTCACAACATCGCGAACCGTGAATCTGGTTGATTTGCTTACCCGTTCGGCCAAAGTTCCACGGTCGGGGTTGGCATCAATCGCGATTACCCGGTCTTCTCGAACCATGGCCATTGCCATGCCAAGAAGTGTGCTCACGGTAGTTTTGCCGACACCACCCTTGCGGGTGAGGATGGGGATAAATTTCGTTCCGCCCTCAAGGGCCGCACCAATTCTGGCATCAAGGGCCTTGCGCTCACGAGTTTTCAAAGAATCGCCGAGGTTAACGGTCCGAAGGGTTGCAAAATAAACGAATCGACGGATGCCAGACTCTGGGGCGGGGCGATTGCGCGCCGAGGCGTCTAGCAGACGGTCAGCGGTCAGCATTGCCGCTGGTTCTGGCTGGTCAAAAGTTTCGCCACGCAAACTGTCACGCCTCGAATAGTTAACCCGAACGGCGTTTTCGGTGGAATCAAGTGAGGTCTCAGAAACCGGAGCTTCGGCAACCACCTGCATTGTTGAGGTAGCAGGAGTTACATCCACGGTGCCAGCATCGATTGCTACTTCAGCCAGCGAGTGAGTTCTCTCTTGGTCGAGACCTGAGTCGGCAGCGGGCCTCGGTGCAAGAAAATCAGCTGAACCGTCATCGCGTTTTTTGCTTCCGAAAGCCAAAATGCATCCTCCTAAGGACCCCACATTCAGTCACTACTGAACCCTTAGAGTCTATCAAAGCGTCGATTGCCGCAACCGAAGTGGCTGAATCGAAGTTTTATTCGATAACCAAGATCAGGTCACCGGCGTCCACGGTTTGGGTTTTGCTGACCGCCAACCTTCTAACTACTCCCGAAACGCTTGCGGTAATGGTGGCTTCCATCTTCATGGCCTCGATGGTTGCAACTGGCTGACCCACTTCGACATTCGCACCGTCAACCGTCTGCAGCGTCACAACACCCGCGAAAGGTGCGGCCACCTGGCCGAGTTTGGCCGGGTCAGCTTTTTCTGCCTGCACGGTGTGAACGGCAATTTTGTTGTCGCGCACATTCATTGGGCGAAGTTGACCGTTCATGGTTGCCATCACGGTTCGGAATCCCTTGGCGTCTGGCGAACCAATGGCCTCCAGCCCGATGAAGAGACGAACTCCCTTGGCTATTTCGATGACGTGTTCCCGTCCCTGTTCTAGCCCATAAAGGTAATCAACCGTGTCCACCTGGTCGAGGTTGCCGTAGGTCTCGCGCGACTTCAAAAAGTCTGCCGTCGGGCCAGGGAACAGCAGTCGATTCAGGGTCTCGCGTCGAGCCTTGGAATCGTCGCCAACCAATACGGCCAGATCGGCCGGAACAACCGGTGTGATGCCAAACTTGGGGTGTTTTCCCTTCAGAACCTTGGTACGGAAAGGCTCGGGCCAACCACCTGGCAAGTCACCGAGCTCGCCGGCCATAAAACCGATGACCGAGTCCGGCACATCATAATTTTGTGGATTTTCGGCAAAGTCGGCTGGATCTGCGTTCACTGCCACCAGGTGAAGAGCTAGGTCGCCAACCACCTTAGATGAGGGGGTCACCTTGGTTGGTCGCCCGAGGATCTGGCTGGCCGCCGCGTACATGTCTTCGACTCTTTCAAAGTGGTCACCGAGCCCAAGCGCGATTGCCTGCTGCCTCAGGTTTGACAGCTGTCCACCCGGAATCTCGTGTTTGTAAACGCGACCGGTCGGGCCAGGAAGCCCCGACTCGAAGGGCGCGTAAACCTTGCGCACGGCCTCCCAGTAAGGTTCGAGTTCGGCAACGGCACTGAGTTTGATTTTTGTGTCGCGCTCGGTGTGCGCTAGAGCCGCAACCAGGGCCGAGGCCGATGGCTGGCTGGTGGTTCCGGCCACCGGAGCACTCGCCACATCAACCGCGTCTACCCCGGCGTTTATGGCGGCCATTAGGGTTGCTAACTGACCACCCGCGGTGTCGTGGGTGTGCAGGTGAACCGGAAGGTCAAATCTGGCTCGCAGGGCTGTCACCAGCTTTTCAGCGGCTGCCGGCCTTAACAGTCCAGCCATATCTTTGATGGCTAGGATGTGCGCGCCAGCGTCGACAATCTGTTGTGCCAACTCGAGGTAGTAGTCGAGCGTGTAAAGCGTTTCGGCGGGGTCAAGCAAATCGGCGGTGTAGCAAATGGCCACTTCCGCGACAGCGGTCTTGGTTGCCAGCACTGCTTTTATGGCCGGAAGCATTTGGTCGACATCGTTTAGCGCATCAAAAATCCTAAAAATGTCTACACCGGTTGCGGTGGCCTCGGCGACAAAGGCTTCGGTGACCTCGTCTGGATACGGGGTGTAGCCGACGGTGTTTCTGCCGCGAAGCAGCATTTGAATGCACAGGTTCGGCATTGCGGCTCTCAAAGCGGCTAGGCGGTCCCAAGGGTCCTCGCCCAAGAACCGAAGGGCAACGTCATAGGTCGCTCCACCCCAGGCTTCAACCGATAGCAGTTGTGGGGTCAGTCGAGCCACATACGGGGCAACCTGCACCAAATCGCGACCGCGAACTCGAGTTGCCAATAGCGATTGGTGGGCGTCCCGAAAACTTGTGTCGGTCACGGCAACCGGAATCTGAGCCCGCAGTTGAGCGGCAAAGGCGGTTGGTCCAAGTTCAAGCAAGAGTTGCCTTGAACCGGCTGGCGCCGATTGAGTGATGTCGAGCTGTGGCAACTTCATCGCCGGCGTCAGGTGGCCCGACCTCGGGCCGTAAGGCTGATTCACCGTGACGTTGGCCAACCAGGCCAAGATCTTTGTTCCGCGGTCCTGAGAAGGCTTGGAGGTGAAAAGCTGTGGTCGCTCGTCAATGAACGAGGTGCTTAGGTCGCCGCTGGCGAAGGTTGGGTCGGCCAGCACCGCCTGCAGAAAAGAAATGTTGGTTGAAACGCCACGAATTCGGAATTCGGCGAGCGCGCGCTTTGAGCGTGATACCGCCGAGGCAAAGTCACGACCCTTGGCAATCACCTTGACCAGCATCGAGTCAAAGTACGGGCTCACCTCAGACCCCGCACTCACGGTCCCACCATCAAGGCGGATTCCCGCGCCACCGGGTGAGCGGTAGGTGGTCAATTTTCCGGTGTCTGGGCGGAAATTGGCCGCAGGATCCTCGGTTGTTATGCGGCACTGCAAAGCAAAGCCGTGCATTTGTATCTTGTCCTGGGACAAACCCAAATCAACTAGGGATTCCCCGGCCGCAATTCTCATCTGACTCTGCACCAGGTCAACGTCGGTAATTTCTTCGGTCACCGTGTGCTCGACCTGAATTCGAGGGTTCATCTCGATGAAAACGTGCTTACCGGCGTTTGGGCCAACCGTGTCGATTAGAAACTCAACGGTGCCGGCGTTGATGTAGCCGATTTCCTTGGCGAAGGCAACCGCATCGCGGTAAAGGTCTTGCCGCAACTTCTCGTCGATGAGCGGGGCAGGAGCTATTTCAACGACTTTTTGATTTCTGCGCTGAATCGAGCAGTCACGCTCGAAAAGGTGAGAGATTCCCCCCTGGCCATCGGCCAGGATTTGAACCTCAATGTGACGAGGACGAAGCACCGCCTGCTCTAAGAACACCCTTGAGTCGCCAAATGCGCTCTCGGCCTCGCGCATGGCTTCGCCAAGAGCGCCTGGCAGATCCTTGGCCTCGGCGACGCGGCGCATGCCTCGACCGCCACCACCGGCCACGGCCTTCACGAAGAGCGGAAAGCCAATTTTCTCAGCTGCCGGAATCAAGATCTCTGGATCGGCTGACTGAATTGAGGACTGCAAAACTGGAACGCCCGCGCGCATAGCGGCCTCTTTGGCGTTTACCTTGTTGCCAGCCAACTCGAGCACATCCGAGCTCGGCCCAATAAACGCAATTCCATTGGCCTTGGCAGCTTCTGCCAGTTCGGGGTTTTCCGAGAGGAAACCGTATCCCGGGTAAATCGCGTCGGCACCGGACTCTTTTGCCACTCGAATAATTTCTGCAACGTCTAGGTAGGCTCGCACCGGGTGACCGACTACACCGATTTGGTAGGCCTCATCTGCCTTTAGCCGGTGGGTGGAGTTTCTGTCCTCATAGGGGAAAACCGCAACCGTTGCCGCGCCCAATTCATATGCGGCTCTGAAGGCACGAACGGCAATTTCACCGCGGTTTGCGACCAGGATTTTTTTAAACATCGATTCCTCAGGCATTTCTCGGTGTAGCAGTAGCTTCAAATAAAAAGGTAGCCTATTCAGGTGCATGTTCTAAGCGTTAGCTCCCTAAAGGGAGGAGTCGGCAAGACCACTGTGGCCCTGGGGTTGGCTTCCGCTGCGTTTGCTCGCGGGCTACGAACGCTTGTCGTAGACCTCGATCCGCAGTGTGACGCAACCACCGGATTAGGCGCTTTAGGGGTCTTCCAAGAAACCGTTGCCGATGTTCTTCAGTCACCCAAACACAACGTTGTGCATAGGGCTATCGTAGCCTCTCCATGGGCTCAGGCACGCTCAGGAAACATAGACGTAATGGTTGGAAGCCGCAGCGTTTCCGTCTTCGACACTCCCCAACCGGCTCTTCGAGAGGTATGGAAACTCGAGGAGGCGCTTAGCCGGGTCGAGAACGAATACGATTTGGTCATAATCGACACCCCACCATCGCTAAATGGATTGACCCGAACCGCCTGGGTCTGCAGCGATCGAGTCTTGCTGGTAACCGAGCCATCGATTTACTCGGTGATCGCTTCACAGCGTGCCATGTCGGCAATTGAAGAAATCCGCCGACGACTAAACACGCGGCTAGATCAGGCGGGTTTGCTAGTCAACCGTTTTCAAGAGCAAAACCGCGAACACCTCTATCGGGTTGCCGAATTGCAATCCCTCTTCGGTGGCAAAGTTTTCAGTGAGAGAATCCCCGAGCGGGCAACCATGCAGCAGGTGCAGGGCGCCGCAAGACCCATCCATAGTTGGCCTGGCGACACCGCGGCCCAGCTAGCCCAACAATTTGATTCGGTGCTTGATCGCATTGAAGGGTCTTTTGCCTCGGAGACCAGAAGAGATCGAAAAACCGAGAAGAATGAGTCGCGCAACCACAGGGTAATGCGCGGGCAGAACCTAGATCAGGTGCTTTCGTTGGAATCGGCCGACGAGAAAATTTAGGACTAAACGGCCTTGCGGGTAAGCCGGCGAGCCGATAGCTCATCAACATCATCGACCGAGCTGGCATGAATGTTTATCAAGCTGGCTTCAACCTCAGCAAGCACGCGGCCCACTGCGATTCCGAAGACTCCCTGACCTCGACCTAGCAGGTCGATTACCTCATCCTGAGTGGTGCACAGGTAAACCCTGGAACCGTCTGACATAAGGGTGATTCGTGCCAAGTCATTGATTCCTGAGATTCTCAGTTGCTCAACGGCGGTTCGGATTTGCTGCAAGGAAACCCCAGTGTCAAGCAAACGCTTCACTAGCTTGAGCACCAAAATGTCTCGAAAAGAATAAAGCCTTTGAGATCCCGATCCGGCCGCACCGCGAACGCTCGGCTGAACCAGCCCAGTGCGATCCCAGTAATCAAGCTGGCGGTAACTAATGCCAACAGCCGATGCGGCGGCGGTTCCGCGGTATCCGACCTTTGGGTCCAGTGAAGGAAGGCCGTCGGTAAAAAGCATGTCCTGCGAGTATTCAACCGGGGCACCGGACTCAGTCTGTGACATCTCGGCTCCTTTCAGGTTCAACCTCAGGTTTAATTGTTGTGCGATTTGCCGGGAATGCACCGTTACCCGATGCCTTCGGCGTGTCGCGTTCATTTTCTTGAGTTAGCAAGGGATTTGGAACCCTCAAAACTGGCTATTTACAGGATAGGACTCAGGAGTCAATTCTGGCAATTACCGATCGAACCAATTCCGATTGAATGGTCGCAAAGTGACTCTGAATCTCAAGCGCGTAGTGCGCGGCTCTTGAACGACTGGCAGAATCTGATTTCGCCAACACGGGAGCAATGACACCCTCAATAATGCCAACTTCACGATCAGCCGAGGCTTTTACCCCGCGCAGGTGCCGCGGTGCGATTCCGAACCTTTGCAATTGCACCAGTGCCCGCGCTATTTCGACCTGCGCTGCATCGAAAGGGTGTTGACCGAGGATTGACATTTCCTGAGCCTCGCCAAGCAACGATTCGGAAATGGCGGTCTCTGCCATCAGTTCAACCACGCTGAGGCGATTGCCGCGGCCAAGGATTGACTTTTGGCCATCCAAGGCAACACCCGGAAGTTCGGGGGCAAGCCCCGCGTCTAGGTCGGCCAGATAGGAAGCAATGACCTTCAGTGGCCAATAGCGATCTCGTTGCAATTCCAAAACAACCCGAACCCGATCAATGTCTTGCTCGGTGAACTTGCGATAGCCCGAGTTCGTCCGTTGCGGATGAACCAAGCCCTGATCTTCAAAAAAGCGCAGTTTGGACGGGGTCAAATCTGGAAACGATTCCTCAAGTCTTGTCAGAACTTGACCAATCGTGAATAGTTTGGAAGATCTTGAGTTGAAAAATTGTGGGGCCGCCGCCGTCCCCATTTATTGATTAGCCTTCGGCAGGTCATGGCGTGACGCAAAAAAGGCTAGCCGGAACTTTCCGATCTGCACCTCGGCACCATTTTCAAGCAGAGCGGTGTCAATTCGCACTCCGTCAAAATAGGTTCCATTGAGTGACGCCAGATCACGAAGTTCGAAGGCGGTGCCGTGTCGATGGAACTCGGCGTGACGGCGAGAAACCGTTACGTCGTCCAAAAAGATGTCGGCGTTAGGGTGACGACCAACGGTTGTCACGTCCTGGTCAAGCAAAAACCTAGAGCCAAGCTCGCCACCACGAGTCACGATCAGCAGCGCTGACCCGCTCGGCAAGGCGTTAATCGCAGCCTGTTCCTCGGGTGAAAGCTGAGAACCTTGCTCTGCGACAAGGTCTTCAGGAAACCGCTGGGTGGTCTGAACATCGCTCAAAGACTCGCCCGATTCAAAATTATCCATAGCTAAAAAATCACTCCCTCAAACTAGCCTAAGACATTCGAGATATTGGTCTTTACGACCTCAAAAACCTGTTTTACGTAAACCACTCCGGCCCACCAGTAAAGGCCCACTCCCCACAGCGCAAAAGCCCAAGCCAGCGGCAAAATAACGAATTCGGCGCTGGTCCACAAGTCTGCCATGAGTAAGAGGGGAAATGAATAGAGCAGTGCGAAGGTTCCGGCCTTACCC
>CAZLWT010000050.1:0-8602 GCA_964563325.1 uncultured Rhodoluna sp.
AGATTTCTGAATGTGACTGGAGTTCAGACGTGTGCTCTTCCGATCTTTTACAGCAGCTTTGTCAAGAGCGTCCTTGACTCCTGACTGACCGGTAATCACGGACTGAATAGCAGTTGCCCAGATGTCACCGACTTCGGTCCAGGTTGCAGATGGTGAGTAAGGCCAGGCAGCGTAATCCGAAAGGATCTTCTGCCAGGTTGCGTTGTAGTCACCCCAGGTCGAGGTAGCTGCGACCATCTCAGGGCTGGTTGCAACTGAAACACGAGTTGGGTTCATGTTTCCGAGGCCAATAGCCTTGGTTAGGGTCTCTTTCGAGGTTGCCCACTGGATTAGCTGCCAGGTGGCACCCTTGTGCTTTGAAGCAGCATTCATACCGAATGACCATACCCAGAGGCTTGAAGAGCGCCCCTTTGGACCCATTGGAGGAAGTGCGTAGCCGACCTTGCCCTTGATTGGGCTGTCTTTCGCTTCGAACCCTGGGGCCATGTGGTCAGCGTCAATGAAGAAGGCTGAGTTTCCTGCAATGAAGTCCTGCATAGCTTCGTACCAGGTGTAGGTACTGGCTGCTTTCGGAGCGTACTTCATTAGTTCAGCCCACTTGGTCACTGCCTGAATTCCTTCTGGGCTGTTGACCGCGGCCTTGCCATCAACGATATCGTGAGCGCCGTATGCGCCAGCGAAGGTTGAGAATGGGTTCAAGGTTGGGAAGGTCTTGTCGCCACGAGCAACGAATCCGCTGATGGTCTTTCCCTCAAACTTGGTGCCGTTTAGCTTCTTTGCGGCAGCAATCAACTCTTCGTGAGTGTTTGGCACGGCAATGTGGTTGGCTGCAAGGATGTCCTTACGGTAGAACAAGGCGTAGCCCTCTTCGTTTGCCGGAATTGACCACAATGAACCTTTACCGTTCCCACCGAAGTTGGTCTTGTCCCAGCGCGAAGCAGAGATAAGAGCTGGGTAGAAGTCAGCGAAGTTCCAGTCTGGGGAGGTCTGGGTGGTGTCGTCAACCCAAGGCTGCAGGTCTTCGATCCAACCAGGAGCGGCGTACTGGAAGTTCATTGGTGACGCCGTCATGAACATGTCATATGACCCAGATCCCGACTGAAGCTCAGTTGTGATTTTGGTCATGTAGTCGCTCTCAGGAAGAGTCTCTATGTTGACCTTGATGCCTGTCTTCTTCTCGAACTCCCCAATGTTGGCCTTAAGTGTTTCGGCCAGTGGGTGCTGGTTTAGCAAAAGGTTGAGAGTCTCACCCTTGTATGCCGTCCACGAGAAGCTCGTCGACTTTGTCTCTCCGGTACCAGTTGTAGCTGCACATCCGCTAACGAGGGCGGCGGTTGCCAATGTTGCTACGGCGATCCTCAGCCCCTTAGCAAAATGCTTGCGTGAATCTCTTTTCAAGATTTTCCACTCCTTTGTAAATAGAACTGCTCACTGCCCCGATTGAGCAGTTGCCTCTAAACCTATGTGCCTTGCACGTATGTGCAGTGCAATTGCTCATAATGTTTATCAAACCGTGATGATTAGCCCGATATGAGCACTTTTTGCACAAACATGTCTATTTCTAATGCACATCTGAGCACTAAGACTACCCTAATGTTACATACCGGTAACGCACGGTCGATAGTTCGGCGGGGGTTAGGTTTGAGGAACCTCAAACTCTGCTAACGCCTTTCGAACTTTGGCGTAGCGATTGAAGCGATTTTGCATTTCAGCGCGCAGGTGGCACTGCGGCTCTACCTGACTATCAAGCCTGCACATTTGTAATGCAGCCTCGTCGAAGTCCCTAAACATCCCAACGCCAACCCCGGCCACCATCGCGACCCCCTTAGCGCCTACCTCCTCGGTGTCTGGCGCTTCAATCGTTCTGCCAAGCACGTCGGCATATAGTTGCTGCCAAACCCTACTGCGCAGGATACCGCCTGAGATTCGCACGGGAAGATCAGAGTTTGAGGCTGGCAGCCGTTCAACCAAGAATCGGTGCTCAAAAACAATTCCCTCATACACCGCCGCCAAGATATGCTCCGGGGTGGTGTTCCCGGTCAAGCCCAAAATGGAACCGGTTCTGTTTGGGTGGCGAGGGCTGCCGAACAGGTGAGGCATGAACATCACGTTATTTGCGGTATCTGAGCGCACTTCAAGGTATTTGTAATCGCAGTATTCGTAAAGCTTGTCGATTGGTATGTCTTCAGGCAACGAGAAAATTGACCGTAGGTACCAATCGAAGTTACTCATCGAGTTTGGCGTTGACTCCACCAGCAAATAGAGGTCATCTAAATGCGAGGGAATGCTCTGAAATACACTGCGATCGGTAACGGGTTCTGGGCTCAGGGTTTGATTTAGCCCCCAGGTCCCTCCAACCACCGAAAGCTGAAAAGGCGCTCTGATGCCAGACCCGATGACCACGGCAAGGTTGTCTGTGGTGCCGGCAACAACTGGGATCCCGGCGGGAAGACCGGTGCTTGCCGCGGCGGCAGAGGTCACATAACCAATGACCTCGTCGGGCTTTGCTATTCCGGTCAGGGGAATGAGTTCACCAACCTCGGGCAAACCAACCTGTTTAAAAAGCTCATAGGCGGGCACGCCAACTGACGAATTGAAGAGCCCCCCAGACCCCAAATCGGTGCGTTCTGACCTGATATTGCCAGTAAGAAACGCTGCGACAACGTCCTTCACGCTCAGCACTCGGCTCGCGTTCTTTAATGCGGCTGGGTCGTGGCGCTTAATCCACTGCAAAAGTGGCAGTGGCTGGCCAGACCAGAATGGCTGATAGGTGAGACTCCAGGCTAGGTCTTCGAAGCCCAGCCCTCGCCACTCGCCAACGATTGAGGCTGCCCGAGTGTCTATTGAGCCAATACCGGCACGAGTGGGACGACCCTTCGAGTCGACTAAAAACAGGCCGTTGCCAAAACCTGTCACACCGACACCTGCAATGTGTTCGGGTTTAGCCTGAGGGCTTGCCAGAACTTGACGTACGGCTCGGGAAACGGAATCCAGAATTACCGCTTGATCTCTCTCCATGAAACCCGGGGAGTCCGACTTCACAACGCTGCGAATCGAGGATTGGGCGAGCAACCGACCTTGACTGCTGAAGAGGGCTGCCTTGATTACGCTGCCACCGATGTCAATTCCTAGAAGTTGTTTTGGCATTCAGCGTTCCATTTGATGATCATCGAGTGTTCTAATTTCAACCTCATGGAGTTTGTCTAGGATTTGCTCAATCGAAACATCCCCCTGACGCGCCGATGTGGCGTTGACTGCACCTGCGGCAGCTGCAAAAGCGGCAGACTGAACCGGTGACTTGCCCATTCGATACAAACCCACCAAAAAGGCCCCGAGGAAGGTGTCACCTGAGCCAACACCACTTACAGCTTCAATTTTTGGGGGCTGGATGTAAATAGGAGTCTTCCCCTGTTCGACAAGAACGACCCCTGCAGCGCCCATCGTAATAAGCAGCAAACTTTCAACGCGTGCGCTAAGTTCCACGGCCGCCGCTACAACCTCATCGAGGCTAGTCACTTCACGATTCAGCAACCCCTGCGCCTCTGCCTGATTGAATTTTGCACACCAGGGTGTCGCTTGCAACATCGCCTCTAACGCATCCCCGCTGGCATCGACAAAGACGTGTGAGCCTTGCTCAGTGAGTCGCCTTACAAGTTTGGTGACGTCAGTTAGTTCTAAACCCTGGGGCAGAGAGCCACTTATGCAAACGGGCTCAGCAGCTGAGCTATGCACAAGCAACATCTCTTCTAGTTTCCTGAAATCATCGATGGTTAGCTTTGGCCCGGCGCCATTGACGATTGTGTCGCGTTGGGTGGCCCGTTCGATGATGGTGATATTGGTGCGGGTTTCCCCCTCAATCCAGACCCATTCACCAATGAGACCTTCTGCGTTGAGCAAATTTATGAACGTTTCACCATTTTGGCCAGCCAACGGACCGACCATCAATGCTTCAAATGACAGGTTTTTAATGGTTCGCGCGACATTCGATGCTTTACCGCTCGCACTCGACGTGAACCCTGATGTGCGATTCACTGCTCCGATTTCTAGCCTCTCGACAGCGCCGGTGAGTTCGACCGCTGGATTCGGATTGAAGCAAATGATTGGCACCGAGGTTTTCATCTAAATCGATGGGTCATCGAAAAGTGGAGCAATAATTACCTTGAGGCCCGCGTTCCTTAGAGATTCCACTATTTTCATATCGGCATCGCTTGAAGTAATCAGAGTGTCGAAAGCTGAAATCGAGTTGATTCGCACATTGGCGATTTTCCCAAGTTTTGATCCAGCAGCGAGCAACACCGAGTTATCCGCATTCCCGCGCATCACTTCTTTCAGGTCTGCTTCTGGAAGGTTTGTGGTCGTGACCCCGCCATCCAGATCAATTCCATCACAACCGATAAAACAGAAGTCTGCCCTAAATCTTTGAAGCACCTCGATTGCGCTGGAATGCACCAATGAATGTTGAATCGGCCTCAAAAGCCCGCCGGTTACAAGCACGTCATTCCGCGGAATCGCGTTCTCAAGAGCCAAAGCCACCTGAAGACCGTTTGTAATTAGTGTCATGCCCTTGAGCGACTGGTTGCCTGAAATTTGTTTTGCAAGTTCATATGTCGTCGTTCCGACATCTAGAACCACCGTCAACTCAGAATCTAGAAACTCGGCAGCTTTTTTCGCGATTGCCATTTTCTGCAGGTGATCTAGCGCGGCGCGGGTCTCATGGGGCGTCTCTTGAACTCGGTTAGTCAGCATCGCACCGCCGAACACTCGCAGAACCTTGCCCTGACCCTCTAGCAAGCTTAGGTCCGAGCGCACAGTCACCTGCGTCACGGCAAGTTCATCACTCAACGTCTTCGTCGAAACATGATCGCTGGTCGCAAGGCGATCCAAGATGGCGTTTAGTCTTGCTTCAGACTTCACTCTTCCTCCTCAAATTTGCGTTTTCGTAAATCTTATTTACTCTTATGAAGAGTATATACTCGCGATTTGGTAATAAATTTACGTTTCCGCAAATTTATGCGACTTTTACAAAAGAGGAACTTTGACTGCATACCCCCGCAAGGCACTCATCTTGCTCGACCACCTATTCACAGCTGAACTCGCCGACATCGCCGCCGCGCCACTGCTGGCAGACGGCTGGCAAGTCGAAAGAGCGATGTGGCCAATCGCCTCGATTGAAACTCAGAGAACTGAGATTCGCAGACTTGAAAATGACGGACCTTCCGAGTCAGACACTTTTTTTCCGCTGAATCAAACTCATGATTTTGAAGTGATAATCACCCAATTCGCCCCGATTTCAAGCCGTGCAATAGCATACGGTACGAACCTTCATTTGATCGCCATCAACCGAGCCGGCATACAAAATCTAGCCAGTGATTCCGCTGCCGCGGCCGGCATCGAGGTCTTCAGCGTGCCTGGCAGAAACACTAATGCGGTGGCTGAACACACCGTTGGTTTGATGCTTGCACGTCTGAGATTTATAGCACATGCGCACAGTGAGTTGAAAAAGGGTCGGTGGCTTGAGGAGTTTGCAGCACCAGGGCCTCGCGAGCTAGCTGAGGTGCAAGTCGGAATAATCGGGTACGGGCTCATAGGCAAGCGTGTGCATAACCTTTTGAAAGCATTTGGCTCTAAAATCGCAGTTTTTGACCCTTATCTTGCCGCCTCACCTGATGGTGCTGATCTAGTTTCGCTAGAAACGTTGCTTTCAACCTCGGATGTTGTCACAGTGCATGTGCCACTCAATGAGGCGACGAGGGATCTAATATCTGCTCGCGAGATTGCCCTGATGAAAAGGGGTTCAATCATTGTGAATACGGCTCGAGCGGAAATCGTCAATCAGTCCGCGCTTCGAGAAGCCATTTCAAATGGTTCACTTTCGGGTGCGGCTCTTGACGTCTTTGACAGCGAGCCAATTGCTGCCGATGACATTTTGGTTTTAGCTGAGTCGACCACAATAACCCCCCATCTTGCGGGCACCACTCGGCAGGCATTTGTGCAGGGCCCGATTTGGATTGCCGAGCGAATGGAAAAGCTCTGCTCAGGTTCTTAGCGAGCAACCTGAAAGCTTACGTAGAAATGGAATCTAATGGGGTTAACTAACACCCACCAAATTGTCGGCAAGGCGCGACTGCATGGCTCAGCAATTGGCGCTTTTAATGTTGTGCACCTGGAAAGTGCCGAGAGATTTATTTCAGCCGCCGAATCTGCCAATCAGCCAGTGATTCTTCAAATCAGCGAAAATGCGGTGAAATATCACAAGGGTCTTGCGGCCATTGCTAAAGCCTGCCTCTTACTTGCCGACACAGCGCTGGTTCCAGTTGCGGTCCACTTGGACCACGCTGAAGACTCGGAACTAATTTTTGAAGCCTTGGAACTCGGTTTGACATCAATCATGTTCGACGGTTCAAAACTTGATTTCGAAGAAAACGTTAGAGTCACCGAACAAATCGCCCTGCGATGCAAGGCTCAGGGGGCCTCTCTTGAGGCCGAATTAGGCGAAGTTGGTGGCAAAAATGGTGTTCACGACCCCAGTGCCCGAACCGACCCATTGCAGGCAAGAGAATTTGTGACTCGCACAGGTGTGGACTTGCTCGCGGTCGCGGTCGGCTCGTCGCATGCAATGACCGAACGGGTTGCGAATCTTGACAATGAGCTGATTTCACAAATAGCCGAAGTTGTTACGGTGCCACTCGTGCTGCACGGATCATCCGGAGTTAGTGATGCCAGCATGGTGGAAGCTATCGATTCGGGTATCTCGAAAGTCAACGTTTCAACGCACCTGAACTCGATTTTTACTCGAGAGGTCCGGAAATTCCTAGACCAAAACGTGAACGTCGTCGACACCAGAAAGTACTTTAGCCCCGGCTATGATGCGGTTGAGATTGAAGTTCAAAGGCTTTTGAGGCTATACGCCCGCAACTAGTTGTGCAGTTGCACCTTGATGTGCTGACCAGATTTCATTGCTTCGATAGCCTCATTAATCTGTTCGAGCTTAAATCTTCCGGTCACCAACAGGGCAAGTTTTGGCCCGAGTTCGCCCATGCGATTCACCGCGTTTTCATATTGACGAGCTAGCGAAGCAGAACCAATGATGGTTATTTCTTTCGCGTAAACATCGTATGGAATGAGGTCAACCTTGGCATGCGGGGCAGCCACTCCCATTTGAATGTGGCGTCCACGCTGACCAAGTACCGAGATGGCCGCTGAAATTGCTGCTGGGTTGCCGCTTGCATCAAGGGACAAGTTGAAGGTTTCACCATTCAATTCGGACACGTTCGTGACAACCCTAGATGCTCCGAGCTTCAAGGCAAGTTCGTGGCGCGCAACCTGTGGTTCAACTAAGACAACTTCTTTAACGCCTTCGGCCACGGCTAGAACTGCCGCGGTTAACCCGATTGCACCGGCACCAAAGATGATCATCTTTTTTCCAGCCCAATCCGGGGCACGCTCTAAAGCATGAAGCACACAGGAAAGTGGCTCAATAAGAGGTGCTTGAATCTCATCGATAGTGTCGCTAAGTCGATAAACACTCTTGGCTGGGATAGCGATGAATTCAGCCATCGAGCCATTGAGTGAGATGCCCACGGCGTCTAATGTTGCGCAAAGATTGGTAGCGCCGAGTAGGCACATTTCGCAGCTGTCGCAACTAATGTTGGGGTCAGCGCCAACCCAATCGCCAACCCTAAAGTTTGTGACGCCTTCGCCAACCTCGACGACGTGGCCCGCGAATTCATGGCCGGGAACGATTGGCAGCACTCCGAGAGGGAATTCGCCCGTTGCAATATGAAGGTCGGTGCCACAGATTCCCGAGGAAACCGGGGCAATCAGAAGCCAGTTTTTTTCAAGCGTGGGGACCGGTATTTGCTTTACCTCGCCGCGACCATTTCCCTCGAAAACCACTGCCTTCATAAGTTTTGCTGTCATTTCAGGTGCTCCGATTCTGCGGGGAATTTGCATTGAAAGTTTCATTTGGGCTTTAGGTCTCGATGCAGAGTTGACTGCAACAGGTTCAGTGTAGCCGCTCGAAAGTAAACGCGCGGTGCTCTTTTGAGCACACTCTTTTTGACATCAGGCGAATCGGTGAATCGATGGCCGTCGAATCGCGCAAATAAAAAAGACCCAGCTGATTGCTGGGTCTTTTTTAATGGAGGAAGCGGTGGGATTTGAACCCACGGTAGCTATTAACTACGACAGTTTTCAAGACTGTTCCGTTCGGCCGCTCCGGCACGCTTCCGTGCTTATATGATAGCCGATTGAAAGGTCGTTTTTAAAACCTCGAGCCAAACAGGAGCGTCCTAGCGTTCACTGCCCATTTGCGTTACTTCCCCATTTGAGCCACGTCGAGTAGCTCCTCATTTATTGGAGTATCCGTTGGGCAGCTTTGATTGAGTTGCGCAATCTCATCCTCCGAAAGAAGAATCTTTGTCCCTTCCAGCGAGTCAAGAATTGAGCTGGCCCTCGACGCACCGGGGATAGGAATAGAGGTAGGGAACTGTGAGAGGTGCCAGGCAACAGCCAGCGCATAGGCGGAAACGCCTTTTTCTTCAGCCATCGACGCGAACGAACCAATCTCGCCAGATGCCAAACGCCTGAAATTTCCTCCACC
>CAZLWT010000051.1:0-8580 GCA_964563325.1 uncultured Rhodoluna sp.
AGACTGAGCTGAAATTTCAACCGATTAGGGCGGCCCTAAGCTAGCGCAACCTCGATGACGATTCGGCCGTTTTCTTTGAGAGCCGATCGCAGTTCGAGGGCCGTTTTGGCCAACACGTGGCGCCAACCGTAGGCCTCGGCAAGCTTTTGAAGATCGGCAATCTGCGGGGTTTTGAAGAGCCGCACAAAACTTTCACGATCTAGGGTCTTTGCCATTTCGAGGCTTTCGAAGATGCTGCCGCCGTTGTCGTTGACAACAATCAGTTGCAAATCGAGTTGACCATCGACCGGGTCAATCACCAGCGAACCGACATCGTGCAAAAAGGTTAGGTCGCCAATCAGGGCACGGGTGGTCAGCTCTGGGTTGCTTAGTGCCAGCCCGGTTGCGGTTGCAATCGTGCCATCGATTCCGGCCAGGCCGCGATTTGCAAAGACCTCGATTTCGACGGGCGGTGCCCAAAAGTCGGCCTCGCGAATCATTCTTGAGGCGCCCAACAATAGCTGCGATTGCACTTGGCTGGCCAACCAAACTTCCTCGATGATTTCGCGCCGCTCAAAGCCCTCGGATTTTGGTGCAACGAAAGCCGCATCGACCTGCAACCAATGTTGCAGCCAGTCTTCATCGGGTTCGGCAAGAACCTCAATCTGATTGCCGATTTGGGTGGCGTTGCCATAAATGTCGAAGTGGCCGTAAATGCTCTTTTCGACATAAACCCGAATGCCTGGTCGACGCAGCAAAGCCAGCACCGGGCGGCTTAGCGTTGGCTTGCCAACCACAATGATCTGTTCGATCTGGTCAACCAGATCGGGGCGTTGCTCAATCAAAAAGCGATAGTTGTTCACCGAGTGATAGTCGCCGCGCAAACCAGAACTTGGCTCGGCAAAAATCGGAACACCGTGGCTGGCGGCGCTGTAGTTGGGGCCGGCCCCAGCGATGACGATGGTTGGTCTCGAATAATCGATGGCAACCGGCACATCCATCGCATCGTTTTGAATCGAATCTTCTTCCGAAGTTTCGATGATGGGGCCGCTAGCCTCGAACAGCTCAAGCAAGACCGTTTGGGCGTTTGGGGTCAACCCGGAAAGCGGCTCACGGAAGGCCAGGTTTAGCTGCACCGGGCCGGCCTGAATCTGACTTTGTTGGCACAGCGCCATGGCCTCGGCAACCAGGTCCTTGGCTCGGCTCTTTAGAGTGCCGGCCGCCAAGTCGGCCTCGCTGGGTGCGGCAACATCAAAACACTTGACCACGGCATCGCCAAAAATGCCCACCTGATTGGTGGTTTGATTAGCGCCAACACCGCGCAACTCATGGGGCCGATCTGCCGTCAACAATATCAACGGAACCCCGGAGTGGTGGGCTTCTAAAACGGCCGGGTGCAGGTTGGCAACCGCGGTGCCCGAGGTGGTAACCATGGCCACCGGTTGACGAAAAGCTCCGAGCGAAGCACCGAGTGCGGTGAAGGCAAGCGAGCGCTCGTCTAGGCGCACATGAAGGTTGATGCTTCCGGCCGCGGCCAACTGACCCAGGGCAACTGTGATGGCCTGCGATCTGGCCCCCGGTGCAATGAAGAAATCATTTACTCCGCTTGCCACCAATTCGGCCACGACCGACGCGGCAAAAACCTGGGCGGGGCTGTGTTCAGTCAAACTATTCGGCATCCGATTCCGGTTTCGCATCTGGCTCTTGCTTCGAGTCGCCCTGTTGGCGCTTGATGCGCTCGGCTAGATCACGCAAAAAGTTTGGGTCGTCGTCTGGCGCCATAGTCTTGCGGGCGGCACCCGAGCCAAACGAACCAGAAGCTGCGCCTTCGGTTGCCGGGTCGGCAATCGGCCGCCCAACGGTCAGATACAAGATGCCACCGACCACGGGCAGCAGGCAGATGAGCACCCAGATTGGCTTTGGCAACAGTCTGACCTCGCGGCCATCGGCGCTGATGGCGAAGACCAGTACAAAAATGGTGAAGATGATGGCAACCACGGCGGCAAAGATCGTATATCTCATGTCTTCAACTCTATGCCAGCTAAGAAACTTAGACTAGATTCATGAAAAACGCTGCGCTTAACTACATCCTGATCCGTCTAGGTCTATTCATCGGCTTCTTGGCCGTACTGCTTTTGCTGTCATTCGACGCAATCACCTCGGCGCTGGTTTCGGCCGTTCTGTCGCTTTTGTTCTCGCTCTTTTTCCTCAAAAAGCAGCGCACCGCGGTTTCCGAGGCTTTGGCTCGCCGCCTGCAAAAGAGCTCGGCTAAGGGTTCGGCCGATGCCGACAGCGACCTCGAAAATAACTTGCTAGACGGCAAGACCCCAACCGAGTAGCAAGGCATAACCGAGGGCCGCAAAACTGGTTAGTTTCAGCGCCAAGATCAGCTCTTTCGGGGTGCTTGCGGTGGCAACAACCAACGTGGTCGGAATCACCAAAAGCATCGCGGCATAAGCCAAAGCGGTCACGGGGTAAAGCAGCACGAACGGCACCAAAAGCAAAAACGGCAACCAAATCATGGCAAAAAACAAGGCCTTAGCAGGTCGGCGCCCAAGCTTTACCGCGAGGGTGCGCTTGCCCACCTTGGCGTCATTTTCAATGTCTCGGATGTTGTTGACCATCAAAACGGCCGAGGCAAAGAAGCCGCCGGCGATTCCGCCGAGCAACGAGAGTTGATCCCAGTTGCCGATTTGTATAAACGCGGTGCCCATGGTTGCCACCAGGCCGAAGAAAACGAAAACGGCGATTTCACCTAAACCGGAGTAGCCGTAGGGGCTTTTGCCGCCCGTGTAAAACCAGGCCGCCAAGATGGCAACGGCGCCGATTGCCGTAAGCCACCAGAACTGGGTGAGCACGATGATTGCCACACCGGCCAACGCCGCGAGCGCAAAGAACAAGAACGCCGCATATTTCACGGCCTTTGGTTTGGTTGAACCGGATCCGGTCAGGCGCAGTGGACCAACCCGGTCGGCGTCGGTGCCCCGAATGCCATCTGAATAATCATTCGCAAAGTTCACGCCGATCTGCAAAAACAGCGCAACCGCCAAAGCCAAGAGCGTCAGGGTCGGGTCAAAGGATTGGTTGGCAGCGGCCGCTCCGGCGCCGACGGCCACGGGGGCGATTGCCAACGGCAGGGTTCTTAGCCGAGCACCGGCTATCCATAGCTTCAAAGGGGTTTTTGCAGTGGTTTTTGACATTCGGTGAATCTTTCGGCTGGGGGTCTCGATAACTAGGGAGCTTGGCTGACTACAAGAAATAGTGTCGCAGGGTTTGGTAATCGGGCTTGCCATTTGGCAACTTAGGCAGTTGCTCAACCCGAATCACTCGCAGCGGCTTGGCCGCGGTGCCAAGGGCGTGCAGGCCTTCGCCGGCGATGTACTCGGCAATCTCGGGGCTGCCGGTGTAAACAATGGCCACCCGCTCGCCCCATTCAAGACTTGGCAGTGCAATGGCAACCACTTCGTTGACCCCACCGATGGCGCCAATCACGGCCTCGACCCGATCAAGCGAAACCTTGATGCCACCGGACACGATAACCCGGTCGGCTCGACCAAGCACCGTGAGCCGCCCGGCCGAATCGATTTGACCAAGGTCATTGGTTTGAAACCAGCCGTCGGCGTGGGCAACGCCATTTGCCAAGGTGGTCGATTGAATCTCGATGATGCCGGCGTGGTTGATGCGCAGGTGCACCCCGGCCAACGGGGTTCCGTCATAAACGCAGCCCCCGGCGGTTTCGGTCATGCCATAGGTCTCAACGATTTTCACGCCTCTGTCGCGCAAAGCCTCTAGCACCTCGCGGTTTGGGGTTTGCCCGCCAAGCAAGATGGCGTCAAAAGACTTCAACTGGGCAAGCAGGTATTCGTCGTCTTCGCTGGCTTGAAAAAGTCGCAGCAGTTGGGTTGGCACCAGGGATGTGAAACGTGGCCCCTCACCCATCATCGAGGTGGCTCGGCTAAAGGCCTCGGCGGTGAACGGCAGGGCCGTGTTCATCAAAACCGGTTGGGTGTCGGCGACTATGGAACGCACCAAGACATTGATGCCCGCCACATAGTTGATCGGCAGCGCAAGCAGCCATTGCCCCTTGCCACCCAAGGCCAACTGCGACGCGTTTGCGCTGGCCAAAAGCGCCTCGCGCGACAAAGAAATGCGTTTGGGTTGCCCGGTTGACCCCGAGGTCTCAACGATGATTGCGGTGTCTTTTGAGACCGTGTTTGATAAACCGTGAACCTCTGGCATCAGGCCGTTGACCTCTGGCGGGGCAACGAACATGGCCTGCTTGCCCTCGAGCACCTCGATTAGAGCCTGCAGCGCACCGAAGGTTTCATTGGCTGCCACCAACTTGAGTGGCTTTGAGTTTGGCATCAGTACTGCCAGTTAAACGCAGACCAGTCAGGTTCACGCTTTTCTAAGAATGAGTCGCGCCCCTCGGCAGCTTCGGCGGTGCCGTAGGCCAGGCGGGTTGCCTCGCCGGCAAAAAGCTGTTGCCCAACCAAACCGTCATCAACCGCGTTCATCGCATACTTCAGCATGCGAATCGAGGTTGGCGATTTGGTGAGAATCTCTTCGGCCCAGGCCACGCCGGCGATTTCAAGCTCTTCATGAGCCACCACCAGGTTGACCACGCCCATTTCGTAGGCGCGTTCGGCCGAATATTCCTGAGCCAGAAAGAAGATTTCTCGAGCCACTTTTTGGCCGACCTGTTTGGCCAAATAGGCGCTGCCATACCCTGCGTCGAAGCTGCCAACGTCGGCATCGGTTTGCTTGAAGCGGGCTTGTTCACGACTTGCGATGGATAGATCGGCAATCACGTTTAGCGAGTGCCCGCCACCTGCGGCCCAACCGCAAACCAGAGCGATGACCACCTTTGGCATGAACCTGATGACTCGCTGCACCTCGAGGATGTGCAACCGACCGGAACGGGCAGCATCGGGGCTTTGGCCGGTCTCATCTTCGGAATACCGGTATCCATCGCGGCCGCGCACTCTTTGGTCGCCGCCGCTCGAAAAAGCCCAGCCACCGTCTTTGGCCGATGGGCCGTTGCCGGTGAGCAACACTGCCCCGACCCTGGAATCCTCGGCGGCGTGCACCAGGGCGCGGTGCAGCTCGTCAACCGTCTTTGGGCGAAACGCGTTGCGCACCTCGGGGCGGTCAATCGCGATGCGAACTATGCCAGAACTGACATGCTTGTGATAGGTGACGTCGGTCAGATCTTCGAAGCCGGCAACGACCTGCCAGATAGACGCATCGAACAACTCGGAAACTTGGGTAGCCATGCTTCTAGACTAACGGTGTGCCCGTTGAGCTAAGCGAACTACTTTCCACCGCCAGAGTGGTGTCGTTGCCACTGCGCAGCCGATTTCGCGGGCTGATCGAACGAGAGCTGTTGCTCTTTGAAGGCCCCAACGGCTGGGCCGAGTGGTCACCCTTCACCGAATACCCCGATGCCGAGGCCGCTGTCTGGCTTTCGGCCGCCATCGAGTTTGCCTTCGGGGCCAAGCCGCAAGAGCTAAGAAATCGCATCGGCGTCAACGCAACTCTGCCGGCCGTTGCCCCCGCAGGCATTTCCAAGGTGCTTTCTAAATTCGGGTCTTTTCGCACCGTCAAGATCAAGGTTGCCGAAGCCGGTCAATCCCGCGCCGATGACCTGGCTCGCGCGCTGGCCGTGCGCGAGCTTTACCCGGCTGCCAAAATCCGGTTGGACGCCAACGGTGGCCTGAGCGTTGCCGAGGCGCTTGAGCTGATTGGTGCGCTTCGAAAAGCCGACCTGCAACTCGAATACTTCGAGCAGCCGGTTGCGACCCTTGCCGAAATGCTTCAGCTGGGCCAAGCCCTCAAAGACCTTGGTGACAACACCTTGCTTGCCGCCGACGAGCTGGTGCGCAAGGCAAGCGACCCGGTTGCCGTTGCCAGAGCCGGCGCCGCCGACATTTTGGTTTTGAAGGCCGCCCCGCTTGGCGGGGTTGCCCGCGCCATCGAGATTGCCGCCGAGGCAAAGCTTCCGGTTGTGGTTTCTAGCGCGCTAGAAAGTTCGGTTGGCCTTTCGATGGGTATGCAACTTGCGGCATGTCTTCCAGAACTGACTTTGGATAGCGGTCTTGGCACCGCAGCCTTGCTGGCCGGCGACGTGACCCGCGAGCCACTGCTTCCGGAGGACGGTTGGCTCAGCCCGCGCAAAATCGAGGTGGATGCTGGCAAACTGCAGCTGTTTACCGCCGAGGATCACCGCGGTGACTGGTGGATTGAACGACTCGAGCGTTGCTTCAGGGTGTATGCCGAATCTGGCATACAACCTAAATAAAGCTAAAAGCGGCCAGGCCTCAGGCCAGTGCGGTCTAGTGCGGCCTAGAGCCCGCTGTAAACGTGCAGGCCCTTGAAGAACAGGTTCACGATAGTGAAGTTGAACAGGATGGCGGTAAAGCCAACCACCGCCAACCAAGCCGAGCGCTTACCGGTCCAACCACGAGTTGCGTTGGCGTGCAGGTAACCGGCGTAAATCGTCCAGATGATGAAGGTCCAAACCTCTTTGGTGTCCCAGCCCCAAAAACGGTGCCAGGCCCGCTCTGCCCAAATCGCGCCGGCGATGAGCGTGAAGGTCCAGAGAATGAAGCCGATGATGTTGAAGCGGTAGGCCAGGCGTTCCAGCTTCTCTTCGGCCGGAAAAATTGCCAACACTCGGCGCACCAGCGAAACGGTCTTGCCCTTTAGCTTGGTCAACCAGCCAGCGGTTTTGAACAGGTAGGTGATCGATAGTGCGGCGGCAATGTTGAAAAATGCCGTAGCAATCACGGCAACGGTCACGTGAATGACCAACCAGTAACTCTGCAGCGCCGGCATCAGGGTTTTGATTTCGACATAGAACTGGGTGGCGGCGGTGCCCAAAATCAGAATCACAAAACCGGTCACAAATGTGGCAATGAACCTGATGTCTTTGCGAAACAATTGCGAAACCAAGAATATGACCGAAACCACGAAGCTTCCGGTGATGGAAAACTCGTACATGTTTGCCCATGGCACCCGGGCGGCAGCAATGCCGCGGGTGATGACGCCAAAGCCGTGAACCGCGGCCGCGAAGGCGGTCAGAATCAAACCGGCCCGCTCCATGCTGGTTGCGGTCTTGCGAACCTTCTTCTTTTCACTCGCCAACCTCGAAAGGTTTAGGGCAAGCGCCAAAAAGCCGAGGGTATAGATGGTCATGGCCGCCAAAATCGCGACGCGTGAAATGTCAGACAAAGGCACGTTTAGCGTTACATCAGTCATTTTTACCGTTCTTGAGTTTCTCGTTTAGTTCTTCAATTACACGATTAAGTGATGGGTCATCGCCACGCGCGAGTGCGGCAACTTCGTATCCATCGTCGTTCAGTTTGACCCAGACTCGGCGCCTTGGAATCAACAGCGAAACCATTAGACCAGCCAGTGCCAGCAGCGCAAAGATCAGCACGAAAATCTGGCCGGGGTTGTAGTCGATGTCTAGCGAGGCAAAGCGCCGCAGCGAATCAAAGCTGACCGAACCCATGCCGTTTGGCAGGGTTGCCGATTCGCCGACCTTTAGCTTGATCGATTCCACCTTGGTCTTGCCGCCGGTTAGCTGCTTCAGACCGTGAAGGTTGAGCGAAAAGACGTTCTTTGGGTCGCCGTCGTTTAGACCGAGGTTGCCAGAGTAAACGTTCATGGTCAGGCGCGAGTCGAGTGGCAGCGGCGAAATCGAGGTGAGCGCCCCGGTTTTTAGGGTGCCAACCCAGGGATAGAAGAAGGCCAGAATGCCGAACTGGTTGGGCTTGGCGTCTGGCACCTTGATGACACCTAGCGAGGTTAGGTTGGCGTCCTGCGGCAAAAACGGGGTCGGGCCCTGATAAGAAATGTCGCCGTTGGCATCGCGAATCGTGATTACCGGGGCGAAGCCGTTGCCGGTCAAATAGACGTTGGCGTTTGGCGCCTCTAGTGGCTCGTTGACTCGAATCACGGTGGTCTTCGACTTGGCAAACGGGCTGAGCCTGGTTGAAACTGTGGCCCTGAAATCCAAAGGCGTGTTCAGGTTGGTTTTATTTTTGATGTCGTAAGACACCTGAAATTTGTCGAGCGTCATGCTGAAGGTTTTTAGTTGGTTCTGGTTGAAGAAAACCCCGGGCGAGAAAGAGTCGTAAGAGGCCAGGTTGTTGACGAAGGTGTCGCCCTCAACCAAAACCCGCTGACCGCTGTAGCTAAAACCGCCGCCTAGGCCAACGGCAACCAGCACGCCGATTAGCGAAAGGTGAAAGACCAGGTTTCCGGTTTCGCGCATGTAACCGCGCTCGGCGCTAACCGAGTTGCCATCAACCGCCACCCGATAACCCTGGCGCTTCAAGAGTGCCGCCGCGTTGGCAAGCAGCGCCTCGCGCCGGGCCAGACCCTTTTTGCTGTCTTTTAGCTTGGCTCGCAGGTGAGCCGGCATGCGTTCCAGGTTTTTAGGCGTGGCAACCGGCTTGGCGCCAAGCGCCTTGGCATGAACGATGGATCTTGGCACCACGCAGCCAATGAGCGATGCGAAAAGCAGAATGTAAATCGCCGAAAACCAAACCGAGCTATAGACATCGAACAGTTGCCGTTTGTCAAGAATCGGGG
>CAZLWT010000052.1:0-8578 GCA_964563325.1 uncultured Rhodoluna sp.
AATCCGCTTCAGTCTTGCGGCTACGAGTTCGGCACGCTGGTTATTGAAGCCCATTCGGTTGATACGGGCTCTGTCCTGAGGCAATCGAAAAAGTCTAGGCTTTGGATTTCCGGGTTGTGGCAGCGCCGTCACCGTTCCAATTTCTACGTGACTGAAGCCAAGATCACCCAGCGCACGAACCGCGACGGCATTTTTGTCAAAACCGGCGGCCAAACCAAAAGGGGCGTCAAAGCTGAGGCCAAAGGCTGCCACCGGGTGAGTGTTTTTAGGCAAGCGACGCAACCTAGTTATTGCAAGACCCCTGGCTAGGCGAATTGCGAACATGCCAAGATAGTGAGCGAATTCGGGGTCTAAGCGCGTCAGAAAGTTTTTGAAGAGGAAGTTATAAAGCACGAAATAAGGTTACCTGCAGAAAATTGAAAGAAGGGCACCCAAACAGGGTGCCCTTCTTTCAACAGAAACTATCCTTACGGTTTAGCTGCAACCGCAAGTCGAACCACAGCCTTCGCAGACGTGGCAAGAGCCAGATGGTCGCATCTTGATGCCACAGTTGAAGCACAGTGGTGCGTCAGACTCTTTGCCCTGTAGCAACTCGTACAACTCGGCCGAGGAGTGAACTTCTTTGCGAGTGATCTCCACTACCTGAGGTGCAACCGCAACCGGGGCTTCAGCCACTGGAGCCTCAATCGTGATGGCCGCGTTGCTGGCATAGGTTGCATCCAAGGCGGATGATCGCTCGTCAGCGGTCTGGATTCCAAGCGCAACCCGTGTGTCATAAGGCAGGTAGTCAAGGGCCAAACGACGGAAGATGTAGTCCATCAGTGACTTAGCCATGCGAATGTCTTTGTCATCGGTTAGTCCGGCTGGCTCAAAACTCACGTTGGTGAACTTCTGCACGAAGGTTTCCAGGGGAACTCCGTACTGCAAGCCAATCGAAACCGAGATTGAGAAAGCGTCCATTACACCGGCAAGGGTCGAGCCCTGCTTGCCCAACTTCAAGAAGACCTCACCCAAGCCACCGTCTGGGTATGAACCAGCGGTTAGGTAACCCTCTGCCCCACCAACGGTGAAGGAAGTGGTTGATGATGGTCGTGACTTTGGAAGGCGCTTGCGAACCGGGTGCGAAATCTGGGTGACGGTTGCCGAAGCGACCTCTGTCTTTTCCTCAGGTTTTGCCTTGGCTTTGGCATCAGAAAGCGGCTGGCCAACCTTGCAGTTGTCGCGGTAGATGGCGAGCGCTTTTAGACCAAACTTCCAGCCCTGGAAGTAAACGTCTGCGATTTCTTCCCGGGTTGCGGTCTCTGGCATGTTCACAGTCTTCGAGATTGCACCCGAAAGGAACGGCTGAACAGCGGCCATCATGCGCACGTGGCCCATTGGTTCAATGGCACGGATGCCGACTGCGGTGTCAAAGATTGCGTAGTGCTCTGGCTTTAGGCCAGGAGCATCGACAACGTGGCCCTGCTGACCGATGTGGTCAACGATGGCTTCAACGGTCTCTTGCGAGTATCCGAGACGGTGCAAAGCAAACGGAATAGTTTGGTTAACGATCTGCATCGATCCACCGGTTGAAAGCTTCTTGTACTTCACCAGTGAGAAGTCAGGCTCAATGCCGGTAGTGTCACAGTCCATCATGAAGCCGATGGTTCCGGTAGGCGCTAGCAGTGAGGCCTGAGCGTTTCGCCATCCGTTTGCGTTTCCGAGTGCTGTGTTGAGTGCCCACTGCTCGGTAGCGGCGGCAATAACAGCCGAATCGATCTGGCTGGCTGAGCGAAGCTGCGCGTTTGCTGATTCGTGCATGCCCATTACTCGAACGTGTCCGTCCTTGTTCTTGGCATAACCGTCGTAGGCTCCAACGACTGCCGCTAGCTCGGCCGAGCGACGGTAGGCGGTGGCAGTCATCAACGAGGTGATGGCACCGGCAAGGGCAAAGCCCTCACTGCTGTCATAAGGAACACCGATTGCCATAAGCAGGGCGCCGAGGTTGGCGTAGCCAATGCCCAGCTGACGGAAGGCGCGGGTGGTCTCGCCAATTGCCTCGGTTGGGAAGTCGGCGAAGCAGATTGAGATATCCATCGCGGTGAAGATCAACTCTGAAGCCTTGGTGAACTTCTCGGTGTCAAACGAACCGTCTGGGTTCAAGAACTTAAGAAGGTTGAGGCTGGCCAGGTTGCAACTTGAGTTATCGAGGTGCATGTACTCGGAACAAGGGTTTGAGGCTGTGATGCGACCCGATTCCGGAGTGGTGTGCCAGTCATTGATGATGTCGTCGTACTGGATGCCTGGGTCGGCGCAGGCCCAAGCAGCATCGGCCAGCTTGGCCCACAGTTCGCGAGCATCTACTTCTTCGATGACCTCACCGGTGGTGCGGCCACGAAGGCCGAACTTGGTGCCATTCTCAACGGCGTTCATGAACTCGGCGTTGACGCGCACCGAGTTGTTGGCGTTTTGGTACTGCACCGAGTTGATGTCTTTTCCGCCGAGCTCCATGTCGTAACCGGCGTCGCGCAAGACACGAATCTTGTCTTCTTCGCGAACCTTGGTCTCGATGAACTCTTCGGTGTCTGGGTGGTCAATGTCGAGCACGACCATTTTGGCGGCGCGTCGAGTTGCTCCACCAGACTTGATGGTTCCTGCCGAGGCGTCGGCGCCACGCATGAAGGAAACTGGGCCAGAGGCCGAGCCACCGGATGACTTGAGAAGTTCCTTTGATGAACGAATGCGTGAGAGGTTCAGTCCCGCACCTGATCCACCCTTGAAAATCATTCCCTCTTCGCGGTACCAGTTCAGAATCGACTCCATCGAGTCGTCCACTGAAAGGATGAAGCAGGCAGAAACTTGCTGCGGGCTTACTGTTCCAACGTTGAACCAAACCGGTGAGTTGAAGCTGAAGACCTGGTTCATCAACATGTAGGTGAGCTCGTGCTCAAACACCAGTGCGTCATTTTCGCTTGCAAAATAACCGTGGTCGCGGCCGGCCTGGGTGTATTTGAGAACCACTCGGTTGATTAGTTGGCGCAGGCTGTATTCGCGCTCTGGGCCACCCAGTGCGCCACGGAAGTACTTGGTGGTTACGATTGTGCTGGCGTTGAGGCTCCAGAATTCAGGGAATTCGACTCCGCGCTGTTCGAAAATGACTTCGCCATTTTTCCAGTTGGTCTGCACAACGTCACGATATTCCCAGGTCACCTGGTCGTAAGGGTGAACACCCTCGGTTGTGTAGATGCGGTTGATGGTCATTCCCTGACGGTCAGACTCTGACCCGTTGGCGTTTGTGAAAGCTGTAGTGTCGGTCACTGGCTTTACCTTCCTGTTTTTCTTTGTCGCTGTATTAAGGGTTATTGCTTGGGTCGTTGCGGTCGAGGTGGTTACCCGACTGCTTGACCCGAAGTTTGTGGGTTTACTTCTGACGATGGATCTTCTAGTCGCAGCAGCTGAATTGCGGCTTCAAAATCTTCTAGCGACTCCCAGCCCTGGTAGACACTGGCAAAGCGCATGAATGCGACTTCATCAAGCTTCCTGAGTGGCTCTAGGATGGCCAAGCCAACCTCTTGCGCTTCGATCTGGGAAACTCCGGTGGCACGAACCGATTCTTCAACCGATTGGGCTAACAGAGCCAGATCGGCATCGGTTACCGGTCGACCCTGACAGGCCTTCCTGACACCGTTGACGATTTTGTCTCGGCTGAAGGTTTCAATCACTCCGCTGCGCTTCATGACCGTGAGGCTAGAAGTTTCGGTGGTGCTAAAACGCATTCCGCATTCTGGGCATTGACGGCGACGACGAATCGAAGATCCATCGTCTGTGGTGCGTGAATCGGTCACTCGGGAGTCGGGGAAGCGACAAAATGGGCAATGCACGATTCGACTCCTTCCTTCTGTCTTTGTATTCAACTCCATAGCGGGTCGAAAATCAAGCATTTCACTAGATGTGGGTGATTTCTAACTTGTTGTCCCTATATCTTGTGGTTTAGGAGGGTCGGATGCAAATTTCCTATATGGTCGGCGTGTCGCAATTACTTGCCCGAGAACTAGCCGAAAACGCCGAATCGGGGCCGGTTTCTGACTAAAAGTTTATGAAAAAGAAATTATCCGAAGCGTTGATTAGTTCAAATCAAAACGCGCCGTGATTGCCTCACCGTGAGCGGGAAGACCTTCGGAATTGGCAAAATCAGCCACCAGGTTTTTGAGCGGTTCGAGGCCCTCACGCGAGTAGTCAATAATCTGTTGGGCCCGCAGGAAACTGTGCACCCCGAGCCCGGAGCCAAACTTGGCCTGCTGCCCGGTTGGCAACACGTGGCTCGAGCCGGCCATGTAGTCGCCGAGGCTAACCGGTGAATACTCCCCCAGGAAAATGGCGCCGGCGTTGCTGATTGAATCCAGTGCGGCTTCGTTGTCGCTGGTGTGTATTTCGAGGTGTTCGGTGGCGTACTCATTCGCAAATCGAATCGCGTCGGCTATCGAGGCAACCACAACCACCGCCGATTGTTGACCGGCGAGCGCAGCAAGCACCCTTTCGGAGTGCAACGTGTTGTCAACAATTTGCGGCAGCTCGTTGATGACGGCATTGGCTAGCTCAATAGAGTCGGTTACCAAAACCGAGGCGGCCGCCTCATCGTGCTCGGCCTGACTCACCAGGTCAAAGGCGATCAGCCGGGCGTTGGCGCTGGAATCGGCAATAATCAAGATCTCGGTCGTGCCAGCTTCCGAATCGATGCCGATCTTGCCCCGCAGCGCGCGTTTGGCGGCGGTCACATAAATGTTTCCCGGGCCGGTCACGAGCTGCACGGGCTTTAGGTGGGCTTCGCTCAGGCCAAAGGCAAAACTGGCGATTGCCGCCGGGCCGCCCATCGAATAAATTTCGGTCACGCCCAAGATTCCAGCGGTTGCTAAAACAGTTGGGTGGGGTCGGCCATTAAAGTCTTTTTGGGCGGGCGAGGCGATCGCCATGCGCTTTACTCCGGCGACCTGGGCTGGAACAACGTTCATTATTACGCTCGATGGATAAACGGCCTTGCCACCGGGAACATAGAGGCCAACCGAATCAACTGGCTGCCAACGCTGACGAACCACCGCTGCGGTTGCCAAGGTGACGCTGGAAGCTTTCGGCATATTCGCCTCGGAAACTGCCCGCACCCGGCTGATTGATTCCTCGATGGCCAAACGCAGACCCGGGGTGAGCTCTGCCATCGCTCTACGAATTTCTTCCTGGGAAACCAATATGGGCCGAGGGTCCACACCGTCTCGCGCTATTGTCACATCAACCAGGGCTTGCAAACCGCGAACTTCGATGTCATGAATCAGGGGGCGAACCGAGTCGAGTGCTGCTGAGATGTCGACGCTGGCTCTTGGCACCAGGTGGTTTACCTGCTCATCACTAAATCCGGTGGCACGCAGGTCAAGCAATCTCAGAGCAACGGCTTCGGTCAAAATGACCTCCTTTTCCGTTGCCAATTCTATGGCCAAGCCCAACGCTCGGGTAGGGCCGGCTATCAGATAACCTTGAAGTCGAACAGAATGGCTTGATCATGGAACACTTTTCAATCGAAACTGACCCAACCGAAGCGCTTAGAGCCACCTTTAGGCGCCACGCATCTGGGGTATCGGTAATCACAACGATTGACGCTGCTGGGGGCCCTGTCGGCTTCACAGCCACCTCAATGACCTCACTCGGAGCGAACCCACCACTGGCCACCTTCAACGTGGCTCGAGGCTCAAGTTCATGGCCTTCGATCAGTGCCGCCCAGCACGTTGCCATTCACACGCTTGGCCGCCGCAACCTAACCCTTGCCCAGCGCATGGCCGCCGACCACACCCAGCGTTTTGTTCCTGAGGATTGGAGCTTCGGCGCCTACGGCCTTCCGATTTTGCACGGTGCCACGGCGGTGCTAGTCGCCAAGATTCGCGACATCCACTTCATCGAGTCAAATGCCATTGTTGTGGTTGACATAGTTGAGGGCTTGCTTGGTGAGCCAGACGATTCGCTGCTTTACAGTCAGCGCGCCTATTACACCCCGGGCGAGAAACTTCAACTGCCCGACTAACTTAGCGCGGCGGCACCAATCAGAGCCTTTAGCTCACCTAACAGGTCGCCACCGGACTTCACGGTTCTTGGAAGCCTGAAGGTTCTATCCTCGTCACTCGAAAGCAACCTGATGTGCACCTCGGTGTTTCCAGGGTGAACCTCTAGCACCCGATCGAGTTGCTCTAGCAAAGTTCTGGTTGCCTCGGTTTCGTGCAAACTTATCACCACCGGAGCGCTCGAGTCGTTGTCGCCACCGGCCTCAATCGTCTCAATCGTGTAGGCGTTCAAGCTGTATCCATCGTCTCTTGAACTGAGTCGACCGCGCACCCAAACCACCTGGTCGGCCTGAATCGAGCGGCCAAACTCGGCGTAGGTTTTGCCCATGAGCATCACCGACAATTCGCCCTCGAAGTCTTCGATGGTGATTGCGCCGTAAGGGTTTCCCGATGCTCTTGCCACCTTATGAACGATGGATGTGACCAGCCCGGCAATCGTCACGGTTTCACCATCGCGATTTGCTTCGCTGGCGATCAACTCGCTTATCGCAAAGTCGGCATAGCGAGCCAACTGGGATTCGCGGCCGGCAAGCGGGTGATCGCTGACGTAAAGCCCAAGCATTTCGCGCTCGAAAGCGAGTTTTTCGCGTTTGCTCCACTCGGCTAAATCTGGAATCGCAAGATTGTGCTCTGCCATCTCATCGAAAAGTGAACCAAAGAGGTCAACCTGACCGAGCGCCTCACTCTTTTTCATCGAGAGCTGGGCGTCGATCGCTTCCTCGTAAATCGCCATCAAAGCTCGCCTGGTGTGGCCAAGCGAATCGAAAGCACCGGCTTTGATTAGTGACTCGATGGTGCCTCGGCGACAGACCACGGCCGGAACCTTCTTGAGGAAATCCTCGAAGCTCTTAAATCTGCCTTTTTGACCGCGGGCAGAAACGATGCCCTCAACCACGTTGGCACCCACGTTGCGAATCGCCTCGAGACCAAATCGGATGTCAAGGCCAACCGCTGTGAACTCGGCAAAGGACTCGTTTACATCGGGGGCAAAAACTTTTATGTTCATGCGGCGGCACTCGTTCAAATAAATCGCGAGTTTATCTTTGGAATCGCGCACCGAGGTCAGCAGAGCCGACATGTATTCGGCCGGATAGTTGGCCTTCAAATAGGCGGTCCAATAGGAAAGCACACCGTAACCGGCGCTGTGCGCCTTGTTGAAGGCGTAGTCGGCAAAAGGCAAAAGGGTTTCCCAAAGCGCGGCGATTGCCTTATCGCTGTAACCATTTTTAGTTCCACCGGCCGAGAAGTCGGCATACATCTTGTCTAGTTCGGACTTCTTCTTTTTACCCATGGCGCGGCGAAGCAAGTCGGCTTGACCAAGCGAGAACCCGGCCACCTTTTGGGCGGCGGACATAACCTGCTCTTGATACACGATCAAACCGTAGGTTGGGCCAAGCACCTCTGATAGCGGTTCGGCGAGTTCAGGGTGAATCGGCTCGATGACCTGAAGACCATTTTTGCGTTGCGCATAGTTGGTGTGCGAGTTCATGCCCATCGGGCCCGGACGGTAAAGCGCGATAACGGCGGAGATATGTTCGAACTCGGAAGGCTTCAGCATTCGCAGCAGCGAGCGCATGTTGTTGCCATCCAGCTGGAAGACTCCCAGGGTGTCACCGCGCGAAAGCAACTCGTAAGTGGCTGGGTCAGCATCCAGGTCTAGTTGCTCGAGCACCACGGTTTCGCTTCGGTTATTAGCAATCGAAGCCAAAGTGTCATCCAGCACCGTCAGGTTTCGAAGCCCCAAAAAGTCCATTTTGACCAAGCCGAGGTCGTCAAGCGGTGGCTGATCAAACTGCGTGATGATCGCACCGTCATCCTCGCGCTTCATGATTGGAATCACGTCTAGCAGCGGCTCTGCCGAAATCACGACTCCCGCGGCGTGCACACCCCACTGGCGCTTGAGATTCTCGATACCCCTGGCGATTCTAAAAACCTCGGCCGAATCGGCATCGGTTTCTATCAGGGTTCGGAAGTCGGCGCCCTCCTTGTAGCGGCTTTTCTCTTCATCCTCTTTGCTCGGCTTCTCGACGAGCTCGGAAAGCGTCACATCGCGCCCAAGCACCATGGCCGGCATAGCCTTGGTCAGTTTCTCGCCCACCGAGTAAGGCATCGCCAACACTCTGGCGGCATCCTTTAGCGCTTGCTTTGCCTTGATGGTTCCATAGGTCACAATCTGGGCGACGCGGTCGTCTCCGTATTTATCGGAGACATACCGAATGACCTCACCGCGGCGTCGATCATCAAAGTCAACATCGATATCCGGCATTGAGATTCGATCCGGGTTTAAGAACCGTTCGAAAATGAGGCCGTGATGAATCGGGTCAAGCTCGGTGATGCCCAGAGCATAGGCCACGATGGATCCGGCCGCCGAACCTCGACCAGGCCCAACCCTGATGCCCTGGGCGCGAGCCCAAGCGATGAAGTCTGCAACCACGAGGAAGTAGCCGGGGAAGCCCATGGCGCGAATGACATCGGTTTCATAGGCCGCTTGTCTGGCG
>CAZLWT010000053.1:0-8501 GCA_964563325.1 uncultured Rhodoluna sp.
TGCTGAGCGGGGTGACTCTAGGTTCGCTTTGGCTGGCCGCGACATCCATCGAGTTATTTACGGTTCTGGCAATACTCGCAGCACTCGCGCTGATTGCAATTAGCCTGCCTCGACTTAACCGAATTGCTCGTTCGGCGACCCTGACAGCAAGCCTTGGCTGGGTGGCCTTGAGTTATGCGGCCTTCGCTGTGCTTGCAAACTACGCGCTGCGACCAACCGAAAGGTTTGAGGTCGCTCACCTGAGACTGATTGCCTCGACGGTTATTTTTGGGCTTATTGTCTGGCTGAAAAACCAAAAGACCCAAAACCGCGGACTCATTGCGCTGTTCTACCTTGCGAACATTTCAACCGCTGCCGTGGCCGCCGACCTGACTCGCAAGGTGCTCAATACCGGCGACGCCACCGAGCCATACAGCGTTTGGATTTCGTTGGCCCTCATCGGATCAACCTTGCTGGTTGGCAAGTCCTTTGGTCAGCTGCGCCGAGTGCTATTGATTGATGTGCCGCTAATTGGAACCGCGCTTACCTCGCTCAGTTACGCGCTCGCTTCAACACCTGATTCCGATGCGAATATTTTGCGCGGCATCTTGTCGCTGGCGGCCATCGCCACCCACGCTTACCTGCGAAGCCGAAGCTCGGCACCCGCCATTTGGCTTACGGTTGGCTACCTGGCCGGCGCCGGCTCAGCCATCTGGCTTGCTGCGGGATTGACCAAGTGGTCGCATTTGGACTTCAACGGCCCCGAGGTGTATTCGATCTTGGTCACCCTATCAATCCTGATTGGCAACACGGTTTTGGTTCGCCGCATCAAAATCGACCTCGCCGATTTGCGCTACAGCCTAACGGTTGGAGTTCTAGCGCTGCCTTCGCTGATCTATGCACTTGGAAATGGTTTCGACTTATTCGAAAACCAGCTGCGTGAGGTCTTGTCATTGGCCGTGATTGCTGCTCTGGCCTACTGGCGGATTCAAACCTCAAAGCCACTACCCTGGATCATCGCGGCCTATATTTCGGCCACCGGTTCGATGCTGGCGCTTGGCGGTTTGATTTCGAAGAACTGGCTGACGAGCTTTGAGGGGCCCGAGATTTATTCGGCACTGGTACTGGTCGCGATACTGAGCATCCATCGTGTTGCATTGCCGCACTTGAAGTTCAAGTCGACCCTGTTTAGTTGGGGTCTGCCAATTTCGGTTGCGCTGCTGCCATCGATACTCTTCACCTATGCCTCGCTAAACGAGTCGTTCGAGCAGTTGAGCGCCGGCCAGATCACACGACTCTTGGTGACCTTGGCGGCATCGATCGGGCTAGTCACCTTTGGAGTTCGACTCGGCAACCTAGCAAACGCCACCATGGGTATTGCCGGTTTGGCTCTGGTTGTCTTGCCAAACACCGCGATGCACTCTGGAAGTGTGGTGCCGGGTTCTCAGATTGAAACAACCTCGCTGGTTGCTGGCGCGCTGCTCTATGGCCTCTTGGCGCTGCTTGGTAGGTACCGCAAGGTAGCCGGCAACAGTTTGTTGTTCATCGGAATCCCGGTAATCATCGCGTTGTCACCAGCGCTCGTGAAATCGCTGATTGCCCTTGGCAACCCAAGCCTTTCTGCCGTTGACTGGTGGCGTTTCGGGCTTGTGCTAGCCGCCGCTTTGACGCTGCTGATCGTTGGCACACTGCGCGAGGTAGCCGGAATGTTCTACCCCGGCCTGCTCTCGGTTTTGATTTCGGCTTTGCCCTACGGTTTCAGACAAAACGAGCCTGGCGCTTGGTTCCTTTGGGTGCTTTTGCTGTTGGTTGCCGGTGTCATGGTCTGGCTATCGGTCAGGTTAGAGCGCATGAGGAAGGCTGGCAGAAACTCGTCGGCTTGGCTCAGGGAACTCAAGTAAAGCTACTCGGCCGAAGGCGCTGCCGCCCTGACACCGTGCAACTGTATGCGCCTAGGCAAGGCAAACACCAAGATTAGGGCCGCGGCAGTCAGAATGGTTGACATCAACATTGCGTTGGTTGCACCGGTTCTGAACTGCTCAGCGATGATCGCCGGAGTAGATCCTGGCCCAGGCTTGATTGCGCTGAAAAGAATCGAGCCGATGATGGCGACGCCGACTGCAGTGCCCACCCGCTGCATGGTTTGAATGAGACCGCTGGCGGCTCCGGCTTCTGAATTATCAACGGTGGCAACAATGAACTGAATGTTTGGAGTTAGGAAGAATCCGTTTCCAACGCCTGCCAAAAAGAGCACTGGGATTAGCATCCAAGCGTTCAGGTCAGCCAAGGCGACTGAGTTGAGAATCAACCAGGTGAGACCAATGCCAAGCGTGACAAGGACGGCACCGATAACTAAAACCCAGCGACCGATTTTGGCCGCCAACTTAGAGCTTTGGGACGACAAAATCGCCGTACCAACCGCGAAGGGTAGGGTCAATAAGCCAGACTCTAGCGCGGTGTGGCCTAGTCCGCCCTGCCACAGCATCGAAAGCGTGAAGAAAATCGAAGTGAACCCGGCGAAATACACCAGAGCCAAAATGGTTCCAAAGGTGAAGCTTGTGTGATGGAAGAGCTTGGGTGGCACCAGCGCCGAACCGCCGCGCTTTGTGAAGAAAATCTGCCAGCCGGCAAATAAAACGAGACCGAAGCAACCAGCGGCCATGGTCAGCCAGATCCAAACTGGCCAACCATCTTGTTGACCCTCAATTAGCGGAATGAGAACTGCGGTTAGCGAAGCGCTCAACAGGACGACACCCAACCAGTCCATGCGGTTACTGCTATCGGCATGGGCATCACCACTTGGAAGAAGCCTGACGGCATAAAGAACCACCAGGATTCCGATTGGCAAGTTCACGAAAAAGACCCAACGCCAACCTTCTTGCTCGCCGAAGGCTTGAATCAGAAGACCACCGGCAATTTGTCCGATGGCGCTTGAAATACCAATTACCGACCCCATGATGGCAAAAGCCTTGCCACGCTCTCGGCCCTGAAAAAGCAGCTGAATGAACGAGCCAACCGCCGGAACAAAGATGCCTCCGGCCAGACCCTGAAGAATACGGCCGAAGGTTATGTCAAAGTCGTTCTGAGCGAGGCCACAGTATGCACTGGCCGCGGTGAAGAGACCGACGCCAACGATGAAAACCCATTTGTGCCCGATGCGGTCGCCGATGCGGCCCGCTGGAATCAGGGCCAGCCCGAAGGTCAGCGCATAACCAGAAATTATCCAGGTCAGTGTTGATTCGGTTGCATTGAGGCTGGTTCGAATAGAAGGAAGCGCCACGTTCACAATTGTTGCGTCCACCAAGGCCATGAACATTCCACCGAGCAAGACTGCTAGAGCAAACCAGGATTTACGATGGGCGCGCGCAACGGCAGTTTGAGACGTGGGGGTCATGCTTCTAATTTAGGCGCAAACCCGAACCCCGCTTGACCGGTGTTCTATGAATTCGCGTAAAGGACCTAGTGGGTGCAGGCGCTCGTTAGGGTGGCAAGCCGTTTTTGTTGCGAGGCAAGACTAGCTTGGCTGCGCGTCAAGGTTGCGAGTGCCGAGTTGGCTTTGCTGGTTGCGGTTTGGGCATCGCGCACGGCCCAACCGTAGTTGGTCTGCAGGGTCGCCAGAGTTCGGGCTTCACTGTCGGCCTGCGACTGATAACCCCTGGCAATCGATGGGCTAGAAACTTGGTTCTTGGATACCTTCGCTAGAAGTGCCGCGATTTTGGCGTTGGAAGCCGAGATTTTGCCGGCCAAATCGGCGACCTTGGCGTTGGCCGTGTTCAGAGCCAACTGTGCGTTGTTATAGCTAGCCTGATCGGTCGCTGTGGTTCTGAGGTAGCGGTCCACTGTGCTCTGTTGGCTGGTTATCGAGAAGAGCTCACCCGAGGTGCAAATCTTTATTGCCGCCTGCGCGCTGCTTGCAGAAAAAAGCAGTGTTGCAGCAAGAACGAAAACCCCGAGCTTTTTCATAGTCCTGATTCTAAGCCGAGCCGTCGGTGGCTCAAAACCCAGAAGAAACCAAATCAGCTGTCACGACGAATGCGTCGGTTGTCGCCCCAATATTGTCAAAGGGGTAGCAGGTGGTTAAGGTCAGCACTGCCGTTGCGGTGGGCACGATCACGGTTTTGCTCGTTCGCTTGACCACCCGAAAACTTCGAACTCGAAATGACCCAATGCTCAAGCTGCTGCGGAGCTATTTGCGACCAAAGATACGGCTGAAGAAACCAGGTTCTTTTGGATCATTGGCGTGACCTTGGCATTGCTGAGACTTTGGAATTCCCCGCATTACTTGGTCAACGTGTTGACCACAACCGCTCCACGTTGCCTTGCCACATTTTCTGCAGGTTACTTTTGAGCACATGGGGGTTTCTGCTTTCTATTTGATTTGGACTAGTACTTATCGAGGGTCAGGCAAGTGACATGAAGGCTTTTTCGAGGGCTTTGCGATTCTCACTGCCCTCTGGGTCTTGCCCACAGTGGCTCATGCCGGTTGCGATTATGTTGAAGCCGGCTCTTGTAAGTGCAGTGCTTGCGGCGGCTAGTTGGTTCAAAAGTTCGGTGCAATCGCGACCTTCGTCTATCATCCTGACGATGCCGCCGATTTGACCCTGAACTCGCATTAGCCGATCTCTGGCCTGCTTTAGCTCTATTGCCTCAATCTTCATTTTTGCAACACGCCCTTTCTGCTAACTTGCTCTCAGCATACCCTAGGGGGTATACAAATTCAAGTTAAATGCTACCGCCGCTGCGGCTGGCCATTAGCGATTAGGGCGGGTTGGGCTAGTTGGTTTTCAAAACCAACATGAACTGGCCGGCACCAGTTTTGATTTCGGTGGCCAAGTTCATATCTGGGGCAAAGCGAGACAGTCGATCAAGCAACCACTCGGATGCCTGCTCAGCATCTGACTGACTTGGGCAACGGGCAATCACTTCGCGGCCGCCCTTTCGTGCCAGGCGATCGACGGTGGCCACGATTGGCGATGGGTCAACCACAAGCAGGTCACTGGCCCATGGAACTACGGGGGCTATTTTGCCCTTTTTGGTGTTGCAGTCGCGGTGGGCCAAGCGCTCAACTACCGTCGCGCCCTTCTTTGATTTGGCAACCTGAAAGCTGTCAACGCTTGGGCCACGATCTGAGTTGACCGAGGCTTCCGGGTCAACCGGTGCATCGCATAACCAACAACGCCAGTGATCGCGTTCGCCAACTTCATTTAAATCGCTCATTAGAGCAGGTTACGCCATCGAAATGACCTTTGCCCGCTACTTGAGGATGCGAATCAGTTTGCGGTTGGCAAACTCTTCCATGCCATAGCGACCAAGTTCGCGGCCGAAGCCCGAACGCTTGACGCCACCGAATGGCAGTTCTGGGCTGTCAAGGCCAACACCGTTGACGTAGACCATGCCGGCTTCGATTTGGTTGGCGACGCGTTGCACCTGAGCCTTATCGGTTGAGAACAGGTACGAACCCAAACCAAAAGGGGTGTCATTTGCCAACTCGATGGCAGCGGCTTCGTCCTTCACCGAATAAACCATGGCAACCGGCCCAAAGAACTCTTCGTGGTGAGCCGAGTTTTGTGGGGTCACGTTGGTAAGCACGGCGCCACCAAAGTAGGTGCCGTGACGGTTGAACTCGCTGTGCAGGGTTGCTCCCTGAGCCACCGCACGCTCCACCTGAGCGGCTAAGTCATCGCTGGCACCGGCCGACGACAGCGGGCTCAAATAGGTCTCTTCATCCATCGGGTCAACCGGGGTTAGAGCCACCATCTTGGCGGTGAACTTCTCAAGGAAGTCGTCATAAAGGTTTTCGATAACGATGAAGCGTTTGCCGGCGTTGCAAGCCTGACCGTTATTGTCGCTTCTGGCGGCAACCGCTGCATCAACAGCCGAATCCAGGTCATCGGTGCTCAGCAGAATGAACGGGTCAGAGCCACCAAGTTCGAGAACAACCTTCTTAAGGTTTCTACCTGCGACCTCGGCAACAGCCGCCCCGGCACGCTCGGATCCGGTCAAAGAAACGCCCTGAATGCGAGGGTCTGCGATGGCCTCGGCAATCTGCCTGCTGTCGGCATAGAGGTTTGTATAGGCACCGACTGGGAAGCCGGCCTCAAGGAAAATGGCTTCCATTTTGGCTGAGGATTCTGGGCACTGGGATGCATGCTTGAGCAAAATTGTGTTGCCAAGAACCAAGTTTGGGCCGGCAAAACGAGCCACCTGATAATAGGGAAAGTTCCACGGCATGATGCCAATGAGCGCGCCTAGTGGACCTCGACGAATCAAGGCCTCGCCCTCGCCGGCAAACTCTTCGATGGGCTCATCGGCCAGGTAGCGCTCTGCGTTGGTGGCATAGAAAGAATAGATATCGGCGGTGAAGTCAACCTCGCCAAGTGCCTGAGAAATCGGCTTTCCCATTTCTCGAACAATGATCTCTGCCAACTCGACTCGGTGCGTGCGGTGCAGGCCGGCAACCTTCTCAATCAACTCAGCCCGCTGGGCCACGGTGGTCGTCTTGCTCCAGTTTTGATAAGCCGAATCCGCCGCTGCAATGGACGCTAAGACCTGCGCGTCGGTTGCAGCTGGGTATGGCTTGCTGGTTTCGCCGGTTGTCGGATTGGTCACGATGTATTTGCTCATGATTCAAATTATGCCTTTTTGTCGGCATTTACCAAAGTCAGCCAAGAGCCTTTTTGATGCGTTGCACCGAAACCGATTCGAGGGTTCCAAGCGACTGAGCAAACAGACTAACCCGCAACTCCTCAAGCAACCATCTCGCGACGACCAGTTTTTCGGGGGCATCGATTGCAAGCGGCAGGCTTCCGCCGGCATGCACGAACAAACCTAAAGCCTGGTTGTATTCGGCGGCGGCCACCTGATCACGCAACGGGTTATCCTGAAGTTTCTCAACCCTTTGCTTGATGGCTTGCAGGTAAATCAAAATTCTGGGCAATCGGTCGATTCCGGAGGCACTGACAAAGTTAGTGTGAAGCAGTTCGTTGATGTGCGCTTTCTCTGCCGAAAGAACGGTCAAAAAACTCAGGGCGCTAACCCCGGAAATGGCCTTATTTGCGTCCCTTGCGGCAACCACTATTTTGTTGACCAGCCCGGCAACTCGAAACAGTTCGTCAATTAGAATCGCCGAGGTTTCATCTCTTGCGCGCTCAAACTCGGCGCGTTTGAAAATCAACCCGCTTGGCTGAACCTTGCGCAGCGCCTTATCGGCAACGGCCATCGTCACATCGTCAACAAATGCGCTGAGGCTCGAATACGGCAGGCTAGCGATGGCCAACTTCTCATTTTGGCTCAGGTGTTGCTCGACGTATTTGGCCGGGGACGCGATTGCCGCCTTGACTAGTAAAACCACACCGCGTGGGTGGTGGCGCAGTTGTTCAGATTCGGTCGAGAACAACCTGATGTTCACCGTGGGCGCTTCAGTCGGCTTGACCCGGGTCACCACGAGCGCCGGAAAGGCCCGAACCTCATTTGATCCGTGTCGACTCACAATGTTCGACGCCAACTCGTCGAAATCCCAACTGGTCAGATTGTCGCGCTCGATTGGCGAGTGAGTTTTCTGGGCGACAACGGCAACGGCACCTCGGCTGATCTCGGCCAGTTTTGTTTGCAACTCTCGAAGGTCTTTGCCTAAACCAACCGTCTTGCCACCAGCATCAAGCACCCGATAAGTCATCCGAAGCGCAGGTGGCAGCCTTGACTCATCAAAGTCACTCGCGCCAACCTGCGTGCCACTTAGTTGCTGCAGGGTTTTGGCGAGCGTTGCCAGCAGGTTTCCGTTTGGCTCTTGAGGCATCACGGCGAGCGCCTTAGCGGCCCAGTCGCCGGCCGGAACCACGTTGCGCCTGATGGCCTTGGGCAAACTGCGAATCAACTCGGTCACCAGATCCGCTCGCATGCCGGGCACCAACCAGTTGAAGGGTTCGGCCTGCAAGGTGGCCAGAATAGGCAATGGCACATCGACCGAGACACCATCATCCATCGCAGCAGGGTCAAAGCGATAACGCAGGTTCAACTGCTGGCCATTATGAAGCCACTGACTAGGATGTTCGTGCTCGCTTGGCTTAGGTGCCTCGACCCCGAGCAGGTCCTCGCGGGTCATGGTCAGCAGGTCTGGGGTTTCGTGTTTGGCCTTGCGCCACCAACCCTCAAAGCTGCGAGTGGAAAGCACATCGGCCGGCACCCGCGCGGCATAGAAGCGGTAGGCGTCGTCTTCGTCTGGAACGGCCTGCGGTTTGCGGGCTCGGTCGGCTTCGGCTTCGAGTTGCTTCATGAGCTCGCGATTCGCGCGGTCAAAGGGCAGCTTGGCGTCCCACTCCCCCTGCACCAGCGCGTGGCGAATGAAAAGTTCATGGCAGAGCTCAGAATCGATGCGCGAGTATTGCATGCGTCGCGAAACCACGATTGGCACTCCATAGAGCATCACCCGCTCGTAGGCGACAACCGAGCCCTGGCTTTTCTCCCAGTGCGGTTCGCTGAAACTGCGCTTGCAGCGCTCGCCTGCCAAGCCTTCGGCCCATTCC
>CAZLWT010000054.1:0-8462 GCA_964563325.1 uncultured Rhodoluna sp.
CGGTTACCATTTTTTGATTTCCACGATTACCCACTGAACCCAAGACGTGCCTGGGTGAGACATGCAGGTATTATTCAGACCAAGCGATGGATAGGTTTACCGCCTTTTTCCAAGCGGCAAACTCAAGTTGATTTAGACCCCGCGGAGTGAACCTTGAAGCAACCGGATTCAACCCCATGAGTTCATGGGTTGAAGACCAAAAACCAAAGCCAAGCCCGGCCATTAGCGCCGCCCCGTAGGCGGTTGACTCAAGCACCTTTAGTCGTTCAACCGGGAAGCCAAGTACATTGGCTTGCAGTTGCAGCATTAGATTGTTGCTGCTTGCCCCGCCATCGACTCGAAGCGCCGAGCAACGATTGCCGGTGTCGCTCTCGAAGGCGTCCATAACCTCACGAATCTGAAATCCGATTGCCTCGAGGGTTGCCCGGGCGATATGTGAGGTACTGGTGCCGCGGCTGATTCCGAAGAAGCTACCGCGCACCTCTGGCTTCCAGTGCGGCGCCCCAAGCCCGGTGAGTGCTGGAACAAAGACCACGCCACCCGAATCAGAAACTTCACGCGCTAGCGGCTCGACCTCGGCTGCGGTTTTTATGATTCCAAGCCCATCTCGCAGCCATTGCACGGCAGAACCGGCAACGAAAACCGAACCCTCAAGGGCGAAGGTGGGCTTGCCGTCTGGCGCCAACCAAGCCACCGTGGTCAAAAGGCCCGAGTGACTGGTCACCGCGGTCGATCCGGTGTTCTGCAAAATGAAAGCCCCGGTGCCATAGGTGCATTTGCTGTCGCCAACCGAGAACGCCAACTGACCAAATAGGGCGGCTTGTTGGTCGCCAACGATCGAGGTAATGGGAACCTGCAACCCAAAGAATGCTTGGGCATCGGTCACGGCAAGTTGCCCGTAACTTGAAACCACCTTGGGCAAGGAAACCGCCGGTACGTCAAAGAGTGCCAGCAATTCCGAATCCCAGTTGAGTGTTTCAAGATTGAAAAGTTGGGTTCTCGAGGCATTCGAGGCATCGGTTAGGTGACTGACTCCGGCGGTCAGCCTAGCAACCAGATAAGAATCAACCGTGCCAATCAAAACCTCGCCCGACTTCACGAGTTTCCAAAGATCCGATTCGTTTCTAGAAATCCAAAGAAATTTGCTGCTGGAAAAATACGGGTCGAGCCCAAGCCCGGTCTTGGCTCGAATCATCGGTTCTAGTTCGGCCGCTTGCAACTCGGCAACTATGTCTGAACCACGACGATCTTGCCAAACGATGGCTCGCCTAGCCGCGCGCAGGCTGGCCCGATGCCAGAGCACGATGGTCTCGCGTTGGTTGGTTACCCCAATGGTCGAGGGGCGCAGTTCGGTGGCCGAAAACGCCTGTTGCACCGCGACGATAACGGCCTGCCAGATTTGCTCTGGCTCATGCTCAACCCATCCCGGTTGCGGGTAATGCTGCTCAAACTCGCTATAGCCGCGAGCCACTATTTGACCGCCCGATGTGACCATCAAGGCCGTGACGCCCGAGGTTCCGGCGTCAATCGCTAGAGCTATGCCTTGCTCGGCCACTCGACCACCAGCATCGCAACCACCATCAGCGCGCCTCCAATAACCACTCTTGGCAGCAGGGTCTCTTGCCCAACCGCAACCGAAATAAGTGCCGCAAAAACCACTTCACTAGTCAATATAATCGCCACCCGTGACGCATTCATCACCGATTGGGCCCAGGTTTGCACCAGGAAGGCAAAGGCGGTGGCAAAGATCACGGTGAACCAAATAGCACCCCAAACATCGATGGATGGCGGTGCCTGGTATCCATCGCCAAGCGCCAGCACCCAAGCCAGCACGGCCGCGGTTGCCAGTTGCACAACCGTCAGGGCATACACGTCTGACCCTGGGCTCCAGCGGCCGAGGCCAACAATATGTGCGGCAAACATGATGGCAGAAACCACAACCCAGAGGTGGTTTGGTTCGACGCTGAGACCGTTGATTGAAATAAAGCCAAGACCCACCAGGGCAAGGGCCACGCCAATGAAAACTTTTTTGGTCACTCGTTCGCGAAACAGCAACCAAGCCAAGATGGGCGTCACAACAACATAGAGCCCGGTGATGAAGCCGGTGATTGCCGCGGTGGTTAGTGATAAACCAATGGTCTGTGTGATGTAACCCACGCCCAAGATGCTTCCAAGAATGGTGCCTCGCAAGAGGTTTTGCCGGGTCAGCGCTTTCAATACGCTTGGTCGCACCGCAATCATCAGCAGTGCAGCCAAAGAGAACCGGGTTGCTAGAAAGTCGGCCGGGGGTTGTTTGACGATCGCATCTTTCATCCAGACGAAAGAACCGCCCCAGCTCAAACCGACTAAAAGCAGGGCGATAACCGCAAGAACGCCGGCCCTGGTCGGTTTACTCAAGTTTGCTTTTGCGCTTTTTAGGTCCAAAGGCGGCATTTTTAGCCATGCTCGGGAATACCAGCCCGTGCATTGGCCAGACCGCCCACCAGTAGATTTGGCCAAAAAGACCCTTCGGTGCAAAAATGGCGCGCTGAGTGAGGGTGCAACCCGAACCTTCGGCATCTGGCTCAATCTTGAACTCAAGCCAAGCCAATCCCGGGTTTTTCATTTCGGCGCGCAACCTAAGCAGTCGGCCGCGATCAATGGCTTCGACCCGCCAAAAATCCAAAGCCTCACCCTCGAGCAGGTGGTCTGGGTCTCGGCGGCCGCGTCTCAAACCAACCCCGCCAACTAGCCGGTCAATCAAGCCGCGAAGTTCCCAAGCCCAAGTGGCGGTGGAGTAACCGTGTTCGCCGCCGATTGCCTCGACCCTCGCCCAAACCTCGGCAGGGCCGTCATCGGTGTGAATGGTGCGAACGTCGGTATAAAGCGACCCACCGGCCCAGTCGGGGTCGGTTGGAAGTGGGTCGGATGGAGCCCCTGGAAGCGAAGCGTTTGACCAGCGGGTTTCAACCGCGGCCTCTTTGATTCGTTGCAGGGCCAACTGAACGGCCTTCTTAAACGGGGTGAGACCGCCCGGCGGGTCAGGAATCAGTCGGCGAATCGAATCGTCGCGGGCCACAACCTCGTTTTTGAGGCTCTCAACCAATCGTCTGGCAAGGGTAATCGGAACGGGGGTGACTAACCCAACCCAACCACTTGATAGCCCGGGTGAGAGCACCGGCACGGGAATTATCCATCGTTTGCGAAGCCCGGCGGCCTCGGCGTATTGCACCATCATTTCGCGATAGCTGAAGACCTCGGGCCCACCGATGTCAAAGGAATCGTTGATTGCGGAATCTAGGGTGGCGGCTCCAACGAGATAGCGCAACACGTCGCGAATGGCAATCGGTTGAATGCGGGTTTCAACCCATTTTGGGGTGGTCATGATGGGCAAACGCTCGGTGAGGTAGCGAAGCATTTCAAATGAAGCGGAACCTGAACCGATTACGACCCCGGCTCGTAATTCGATGGTTGGAACCCCGCTGGCTCGCAAGATTTCGCCGGTCTCGGCGCGTGAACGAAGGTGCGGTGAAAGAGCCTGTTGCCTCTGGTCGACCATGCCACCCAGGTAAATAATGCGGCGAACCGCACATTTCTTGGCAACCTGAGCGAACGATTCGGCCAGGTCATGCTCTTCGCTCTCGAAGTTTTCCTTGCTCATAAGAGCATGCAACAGGTAATAGGCAACGTCAACCCCGGTGAGGGCTTGGGTCAGGGCGTCAATGTCATGCGCGTCGCCGGCCACGACCTCGACCTGGTCGAACCAGGGGTGCTCGCGCAGGCGCTGCGGATTGCGGGCAAAGACCCGAACCCGATAGCCGTGCTGCAGTAACTCACGAACCAGGCGGCCACCAATGTAACCGGTTGCCCCGGTAACCAGGCAAAGCGCCGGTTCACCCTTGGAGTTTTTTAGCAGGGAAAGATCTTGCGAAACCGTCTCGAACATGGCAAGAGCCTATTCGATTATTGGAGCGTAGGTTTCAACCGCGACAACTTTAGGCACTCCAGCCTGATTCGAATAGTTAATGTGGGCCACCATCAGGTGACCGGGCTTTAGTGCCTTGGCGGCCTTTATGGCCTCGACCTGGTCGATTGCGGCAAACTGGCTAACCACGTTCAAGATATTTGGAAGTGATGGTCGATGCGCGCAAAGCAAAGTTGCCAAACCATCTTCGATTAGGTCGCGAACAATTTTCTCGGTGCGTTGTGGCCCCTGGTTGTTGCCAAGTTCGCTAAGTTGCGACCTTTGAATTATGGTTCGATTTCGCTTGATTGAATAGGGTTGCACCGTTGTGAAGCAACGCACGTAGGGGCTGGTCACGACACGTTTTATTGGAAAAGCCGACAGCAGCGGAATTAGCGAGACGGCCTGCTTCTTGCCCAGTGCCAGGAGTGGGCGCTTACCGTCCTCTTGATTCCAATCAGATCTTGGAGTCGCTTTGGCATGGCGCAAGACAATAAAGGGCTTGGTGTCCAAGGTGTCCTTGGCGTGCAAATCAAGCAGTGCCTGAAGTGGCTCGGCATCTTTTGGGTAGGTCAGCAGCGAAAAAGCATCCTGGGCCCTAACCCAGGTCACTTCGGCGACTTCCTCAGATGGCTTGAACTTTGACCTTGCCACCGTTTTGTCAGTTACCCTTGCGGCCCAGTAGTGAACCTCTTTAGGTTCGCCCGAGGCAAGAGTGTACTTTTGAATGCCGAGCCGAACGCCGAGCCTTATTTTCAGTCCGGTTTCCTCGGAAATTTCGCGCACCGCGGTTTCAGGAAGGCACTCGCCGGGGTCTTGCTTGCCCTTGGGCCAGCCCCAGTCTTTATAACGACCTCGGTAAATCAAGGCAACCATCAGTTGCCCCGCGACTACCCTCCAGCACAAAGCCCCGGCGGCATATACGGTCACGCGGTTCTCGTGGCACGTTTGGCGTAGATTTCCTTCATGATCTGATCTTGAACATCAGTCAGAGGTTTACCGTTGGCATCCAACTTGTGGCGAACCCAGTCGCCGCCCGCTGCAAGATGCCAAGAAGCCGAGGTTTCTGCCATCGCCAAATCCATGGCGTGGTTCACATCTTTGATGTGATCTGGTTGGCTCAACCTAACCAAAGCCTCAACCCGGCGGTCGAGGTTTCGGTGCATCATGTCGGCTGAACCGATGAAGACCTCGGGGTCGCCACCGCCATCGAAGACAAAGGCGCGGCTGTGTTCTAGGTAGCGACCCAAAACTGAGCGCACCCTAATGTTTTCACTCAGCCCGGCGATGCCTGGGCGCAACGCGCACATGCCGCGAACTATGATGTCCACCTCGACACCGGCATTCGATGCGGTGTAAAGAGCGTCGATTATTTTTTCATCGACAAGTGAGTTCACCTTGATGCGCACCCGAGCTCGAAGCCCAGATTCCTTGTGTTCGATTTCTTTGTTGATGCGCGAGACTAGACCGTCGCGCACGCCATTTGGTGAGACCAGCAGCGACTTGAAGCTTGCTGCCGGGGCGTAGCCCGAGAGCTGATTAAACAGGGTGGTCAGGTCTTCGCCAACGGTTTCACGCGCTGTTAGCAAACCGAAATCTTCATAGAAACGGGCGGTTTTCGGGTTGTAGTTTCCGGTTCCAACGTGGCAATAGCGCCGCAGCGTGTTGCCCTCTTGCCGGATAACCAGTGAAAGCTTGCAGTGGGTTTTCAGACCAACGATTCCGTAGACCACGTGAACGCCAGCCTGCTCGAGTTTTCTGGCCCAGGCGATGTTGTTTTGCTCATCGAATCTGGCCTTGATTTCAACGAGTGCCAAGACCTGCTTGCCGGCTTCGGCGGCTTGAATCAGGGCGTCAACAATCGGGGAATCACCCGAGGTGCGGTAAAGGGTTTGTTTGATGGCCAAAACCTGCGGGTCGGCAGCGGCCTGCTCAAGAAACGCCTGCACCGATGTCGTGAAGGATTCGTATGGGTGATGCAACAGTATTTCGCGCTTGCGAAGTGCCGAAAAAATGTCGACCTTTTCGTCTTCACCAACCCACAGGTAGCGGTTGGTAATCACCTGGTGAGGTGCAAAATGCAGTTCGGGGCGCTTCAGGCTTGAAATCTCTGCTAGCGCGGTCAAGTCCAAGAGCGAAGGCAGGTGATAAACGTCTTCCTCTGAAATATCGAGTTCGCGCACCAAAAGTTCTAGCACCTGTGGGTTGATGTTATTGGCAACTTCAAGTCGCACCGGCGGCCCAAAGCGGCGACGCAAGAGCTCTTTCTCAAGGGCAACGAGCAGGTTCTCACCCTCGTCTTCATCAACCTCAAGGTCCTCGTTTCGCGTCACACGGAAGGCGTGTTGCTGTTGCACCTCCATGCCCGGAAAAAGTCGCCCAAGTAGCTGGCCGATGATGTCTTCCAGCGGAACAAACCGGGCGTTGGTGACGCCGTTATTGCCGGGCACTCGAACAAATCTGGGCAGCAGCGGCGGAACCTTCACGCGGGCGAAGTGCTCTTTGTCGGTGTCTAGGTTCTTCAAAACCACGGCGAGGTTTAGTGAAAGCCCCGAAATATATGGGAAGGGGTGAGCCGGGTCAACCGCTAGTGGGGTCAGCACCGGGAATATTTGGTTCTGGAAATAGGCTTCGAGTGCTGTCTTGTCCTCTTCGGCCAAGTCGCGCCAGCGAACCAAATGGATTCCATTGGTTTCAAGAGCCGGTTCCAAAACCTCACGGAACAATCTGGCGTGGCGACCCTGCAGCAGGTGGGCTTCCGCGCTGATTTGGGTTAGCTGCTCGGTGGCCGAAAGCCCGGTGGCCGCGGTGACGGCGAGCCCGGTGGCAAGCCTGCGCTTGAGTCCGGCGACGCGCACCATGAAGAACTCATCGAGGTTGGAAGCGAAGATGCTGGCAAACTGCACGCGCTCTAAAAGCGGCACCGTTTCGTCTTCGGCAAGCTCGAGAACTCGTTGGTTGAAGGCCAACCAACTCATTTCACGATCTAGGTAGCGATCGGCTAAAAGGTTACCTTCAGGCAGGGTAATGGCCATGGTTTCTTCAGACACCGTTATATCCTGCCACGCCTTGGTTGCCACTAGGTGAACTGGGGCTAGTTGGCCGAAGCGAAAGCGTCTTGTTCGTTGTTTAGATTGAATCGGTATCCCACATTTCTCACGGTTCCAATTAGTGATTCCAGGTCTCCGAGCTTGGCTCGTAATCTTCTGATGTGCACATCCACGGTTCTTGTGCCACCAAAGTAGTCATAGCCCCAAACTTCACTGAGCAGCTGTTCCCTGGTGAAGACTCGACCCGGGTGCTGCGCCAGAAAGCGCAGCAGTTCGAACTCTTTATAGGTCAGGTCAAGGGGGCGACCATGAACCTTGGCAGAATAACTGGCTTCATCGATGACCACTCCCGAGGCGTGAATGCGATCATCTTTCTCAGCGTTGATGCCGCGGTCAATGCCAAGTCGGATTCGAGCGTCAATTTCGGCCGGTCCGGCGGTTTCAAGAATGATGTCAGAGGCACCCCACTCGCTCGAGATAGCGGCTAGGCCACCCTCGGTGACAATCAAAATTAGTGGCACCGAAAGCCCGGTTGTGATTAGCAGCTTGGAGAGCGCCTTTGCGTTTGCAAGATCGGCGCGGGCATCCAGAAAAATAAGGTCGCAGTGCGGGGCGTTCACGAGGCTGGCTGGTTCGGCGCTCACCTGTCGCACGCGGTGGCTAAGCAGCATCAGAGCAGGCAAAACCTCGGTTTGATTGGCCGAAGACAAAACTAGGATTTGTGCCATTTTGCTCTTTTCAAATGGATACTTCAATAGTAGCGTCACGGTGGCCGCCGATTGGGGCATGATTGAGGGGTGAAGACTCGCTGGATCATGATCGTGGCTATTTGGGTGGCCGTAATTGTTTTCGCCTTTGTGGCGGTTGAACTGCAACCTAAAGAGGAAGCCCTGGCATCTTTTGGTGCCATTTTGGCGGCCTCGGTTGCCACCGTTTCGGTGGTGCACCTAATTCGGGCAAGTGCCCAGGGTTTTGTTCGTGAACTAATTTATGTCTCGGGCGGAAGCTATCTCTTTTTGGCTCTGCTTAGTGGCTACTTACTCTTGAAAGGTTAGACTCGAGGCATGCTTTCGTTTGAGATTTTCTTTACTGGACTTCTAGTTCTTGCGTTCGTGGCAATCGGCGCTATTTCGATTTTGGTGCTCTACAAGCTTTTCAAGGGCCAGAAATAGTTGTTCGTTCTGCCCGATGACCTGCCGCTAGAGCTGACTCCGTTTGCTTTTTTGGTTGGCACCTGGGAGGGCTCCGGGGTAATCAGCGAGCGCTTTCGCGACGACTCAGATTCGGACCAAGAGTCCATCAGCCACGAGTTTGTGCAGCGCATTGAGTTTGCCCACAACGGCCAGAACTATCTTTCATACCAATCCACGGCCAAAATGCTTGATGACTCGGGATTAATCCTGCCAAGCGAAATCGGCTTTTGGCGCCTGGACCGACCAGTCGAGTTGGCCGATGCCGGCCCCGGTTTA
>CAZLWT010000055.1:0-8183 GCA_964563325.1 uncultured Rhodoluna sp.
CTTGCAAACCGAGAAAAGGCTCAACTCTTGGCAGAGCTTCGAAGAATCGATAAAACGATGGATCCCGAGGGGTACGACGCCCTCAGGCGTCAACTGGCCGAGTTGGACCGCGATTTGCAGCAGCTTAAATCTAGGTAGGAATGATGTCAAAACAGGTATCCATCGAACCCAAACAGTTCAGCGCTTACGTTAGCGCCGCCGAGGCTGCTGGTGCTGAGGTGGTAGCCCTGAGCTCGGAGGTTCGAGCGCTCATTTGGACCGACTACGGTCGCCCAGATTTACTTGATCGTGTTCTAGACGAAAACCCTCAACTGCAATGGGTGCAGTTGCCCTTCGCGGGGGTCGATGCCTTTCAAGAATCGCTCAAACGCCCAGTGGTATTTACCTCGGCCAAAGCCGCCTATCGTGAACCCGTGGCTGAACATGCGCTGGCGTTAGCGCTTAGCTTGGCCAGGATCATTCCGGAGAGGGTGCGAGCGTCTTCCTGGGGCCGCAAGTTCGCGGTGAGCCTGTTCGACGCGGATGTGTTGATAGTTGGCGCTGGCGGCATCACCGAAACCCTCATTGAGCTTTTGGCGCCATTCCGGGCCAACATCACCGTGTTGAGGAATCGGCCAATTGAAATGCCGGGGGCCAACCGCACGCTTCCAATCGACCGTTTGGATGAGGTTTTACCGTTTGCGGACTTCGTGTTTCTTGCAACGGCGCTAACCGATGAAACCCGTGGAATGTTTAACCTTGCAAGATTTAGTCTGATGCAGCCGACTGCATACTTTATTAACGTGGCTCGCGGTGCAATTGTTGAAACCGATGACCTGGTTGAAGCGCTAAATTCTGGTCTTATCGCCGGAGCCGGTGTAGATGTCACTCAACCCGAACCGCTTCCAGATGGCCATCCGCTTTGGTCAGCAAAAAATGTCATCATCACGCCGCACTCGGCTGACACCAATGAGATGGTTCTGAGACTTTTCGCATTGCGAATCGAAGCCAATGTCCGGGCTTACTTCTCGGGCAGCGAACTGTTGGGTTTAGTTGATCCTGATCTTGGGTATTGAAGCGAATCAGGCGAAATGGCAAGCGCGGTGCCGACTTTTTTTGTTAGTATAGACACGCTTACAAAGCAGTAATCCTCGATAGCTCAATTGGCAGAGCAATCGGCTGTTAACCGATAGGTTCTTGGTTCGAGTCCAAGTCGAGGAGCCATCTTTTAGATTTTCTAGATTTCTAGCAGGTCATAGACCTTCGCTGAAGCTCAGGAGGACTCTTGTTCGAGTGGATCCGAGGGCGAAAGTGGTTGCCGAGCGCGGTTCTCGCCTCAGTTTTGGCTCTTACAACGGGCACCGCGGATTTTCTAATACAGGGTTGGATGGCCCTGGTCGTTTCCCTCTTCCTAACCTCATCGGTCATTTTTGCAAGGAATCGCTCTTGGATTTCTGTTGGGGTTTTCAGTGTCGGTTCGGTGGCCGAACTGGTCTTTCAAATAACCCCGGTCTTGGCTGGCATCTCGGTTGCCGTTTCAGTTGCAATCGTTGCCTGGTTTGGATCGGTTAAACAGCGCAGGTTTGCATTAGGTGCGGCCATTGCAGCGGGGTTAGCGGTCACTGTTTCGGCATGTTTTTCAACCGACTTCCTGACCAGCGTTTACGGCATCCACCTTTACGACAACGGTGGCAGGTTCTTTGCCTTCCTGTTTGGTTCGGCATTGGTTACCTCATCGAACGTTTCGCTTTTCTTTATTGGTCGGTTGCTCTTCACTCACTACACCCACGTTGGAACCTCGCTTGACCGGCAGTTGGTGACGGCTGAGCAGAGCAAACTCAATCTGGAGCTGGCTGAACAAAATCAGCGTTTTTCAATAGCGAGAGACATAACCGATCTGATTATCCAGCGAATTTCAACCGTGCTGACTCTTGCCCAAGGTGGCAACTACGCCGCGAAGATGGATCCGGCGGCTGGTGGGCGAGCACTCGAGCGACTTGAGGAAACAGCGAGAGAGGCGCATCTTGAACTAAGGCGCCTTTACGACATGCTCAATCGCAGCCAATCCGTATCATCAACCCCGCTGGGTGTCGAAAACTTAGACTCGCTGTTGCTCGAATTCCGGGAACTGGGCTACAGCATCGCACTGCGTCACGTGGGTGAGCAATTCAAACTTTCAGCGGGTGCAAACCTCGCGGTTTACCGAATAGTTTTTGAGGCTTTAGAAAATATCCGAGAGAACGCGGTTATTGGTTCGGACATTTCAGTCGATTTCATGTGGGCCAATGACGGGTTACAGTTGCTAGTCAAGGACAATGGCATTGAAGCGGCCAACAAAATCGCCTTTTCGAAGAATCCGAATTTTGTTAGTGAGTACACCGCCACCGATGACCTAAAGGCGTTGGTTGAACCAATATCTGGAATTGGAATAACTGCCATGAGGGATCGCGCGGCGCTCTACGGTGGCACGGTCGAAGCTCATCTCATTCCCGGTGTTGGTTTCACCCTATCGGCCATGTTTCCAATGATGCGAACGCTCGGTGGCGCATCTCGAATCGATAACTAGCCAATTGGCAAAATCACTTAGAGTCGCCATTATCGGGTCTGACCAAAATGCAGTGTTCGGTCGTGAACTGCTATTGAGTTCGCAGCCAGACTTCAAAGTGGTTTTTTTGGGGCATTCATTACAACTGGAGTTGCAAGCACTTAGCTTGCTGACCTTTGACGTGCTGCTCCTAGATCAGGTTCCGACTGACTTGACCGCAAGCCGGCTCATCAATGGCTTGGGTGCCTTGTTTCTGGCATCGGGGCAGGACCTGCCGCCGGTAATCGTGACGGCCCCATTTCATTCAAAGCGTCTCGAAGTTGAACTGATCGATGCGGGGGCCACCAGTTTGCTCAGTATTGAACAACCGACGGAGGACCTCCTGGCTGGACTAAGGAGCGCAGCCGAAGACAGGTACTCCTATGACCTTGCGGATTTACTTGACTCCTTTCCAGCCTTTGGCACTCCCGCCATCGCCGATTCCTCGTTCCTCGGTGCCATTTTTGACTTGGATGATGCCGACAGGCAAATCATCGCCAACCTGAAGGCTCAAAGTTTAAATATCCGGCTAAGCGGTTCAGAGGCTCCTTCTGCAACAAAAATCAAACGGGGGCTTCGGGACTTGAGTCATCAGCTCGGTATGCACACCAGCAAACAGTTAATTTATCGGTTGTGGCAAGCTGGCGAACTTGGTTAGTAACGCTTCGTTGAAATCAATGTCGATCGGGGTTGGAGTAGCCACCGGTCTCTACGGAATATCCTTTGGGGCGCTATCCGTCGCCTCAGGATTCGATTTGTTTCAAACTCAGCTTCTGAGCCTGCTCATGTTTAGCGGTGGTTCACAATTTGCCTTCATTGGTATTTTTGCCACCGGCGGTATGGGAGCAATCGGAACAGCGGTTGCGTCTGCTTGGTTATTGGGGGTTCGGAATGGTTTCTATGCCGTTCGAATGGCCCCGGTTCTCGATGTGTCTAGGGGATGGCGGTTGGTTGCCGCCCAGTTAACCATCGATGAATCAACCGGTGTTTCAACCGCGCAAACTAATCTTTCAGAGCAGCGGAGAGGTTTTTGGCTGACGGGAATTTCGGTTTTCATTTTTTGGAATTTGGCCACCCTGCTGGGAGGCTTGGTTGGCTCAAGCCTCGGCGACCCAAAGGCTTGGGGTCTTGACGCTGCAGCGGCTGCTGCCTTTTTAGGTCTACTGTGGCCGCGGCTAAAGCAATCACAGTCGCTTGTGGTTGCAGTGGGCTCGATGTTTGTGGCCTGCACACTTACTCCGTGGCTGGCGCCCGGTGTGCCAATCCTTATGGCCGGCCTGGTCGCGCTGGTTGTTGGAACTTTCAACCTATTTAAACCCAAGGTGGTCGTCGCATGAACCTAACTACGGTGGTTGTGCTTGCAAGCCTTGCGGTTTACTCGTGGAAAGTGCTCGGCTATTTAGTTCCCCAAACTGTCTTGAAACATCCTGCGGTCTCGCGAACGGCCGGATTGCTCACCGTGGCACTTCTGGCAGCGTTGCTGGCCGTTCAAGGTTTCACCTCAGGCAAAGTAATAGAGTTTGACGAGCGCGTTCCGGCCCTCGTGGTGGCCGGTGTGCTGCTGAGTCTTCGTGTTCCCTTTATCTTCGTTGTGCTAGTCGCTGCAGCCCTAACAGCGGCGCTGAGGTACTTCAACGCTCTCTGATTCGAATCACCCCTCTAGGTTATCTTTTCCGGGTAGCCATGACTTGCCTGGGACGCCCCATTTGTTCTCAGAAATGGCGAAGTCTGCTTCGCGTCGCTCCGCTTTCTTCAATCGATCAATGTAAAGCAATCCATCGAGGTGATCGAACTCGTGTTGGAACACTCGCGCGAACCAGTCGGTAGCCTCAATCTCGACGGGTTTTTGTTCCAGGTCAACTCCGCGAACAATGACGCGCTCTGACCGTCGCAGAGCAAAGCGTTCACCAGGCACCGACAGGCAGCCTTCGCTTTCGGTGTCTTCATCTGGCTTGCCAGTCCTTATTTTCCCGAGCTCTAGTTCCGGGTTAATAATGACGCCGCGCCTTGGCGTGTCATCATCGTCGGGATAGTCGTACACGAAGAGCCGAAGTGCCACTCCCACCTGGGGAGCAGCCAGACCCACTCCCGGGGCCGCATCCATAGTTTCGAACATGTCTGCGACCAAAGTCCGTAAAACTTCGTCAAACACGGTCACCGCTTGGGCTCTCGAGTGCAGCACAGGATCTCCGGTAATCCGGATCGAAAGGATTGTCATGACTCTAAATTTACCCTCCTCCTGACCCTTGAGCTAGCAACGCGATAGGCTGGCATCAACGATTGTGGAGTTAGATGTTAGAAAACTTTGATCTGCGCTATGTTGCTATTGGTCTAGCCGTAATGGGTGCCGTTGCACTGGCATTGGGGGCGCAGTTCCAAAATGACGCCGTTGGTTCACGTCCCGGCGGGAAAACAGCAAGACCGGGGGCGCTAACCCTGAAGCAACTTTTTGGCCTGTTGCGTGAACCCAAATGGATTTCGGGGCTTGGTCTCATCGTTGTGGCACTTGTCCTGCAGCTTTCGGCGCTCACCCTTGCCCCGCTGATTGTCGTGCAACCAATTGGGGCCATTGCCCTTGTAATAACTTCTGTCATCAACGCCAGGGTGACTAAAACGAAGCTAAATCGAGCGACCATAATCGCCCTAGGGCTCTGCGTTTTGGGGGTTGGATTGTTTGTTGGTCAAGCCTCGACAGTAGCCAAAGAGACCCGAATCGATGATGCAAAACTTTGGATAGTGCTAGGCCTGCTAACGGTTATCTTGGCCACCCTAGGAACATTATTTTTCACGATCAGCAAGAGAATGAAGGCGCTGAGTTTCATTGTTGGGGCTGGTTTGCTCTACGGATTCGTTGCAACTATGACGAAGGTCATTATTCAACGCGCCTATCAACTGCAGTTTGAGTGGCTCACCGTTCTTTGCTTGGTAGGTCTCGTTGCCGCTGTCACACTCGGCGGTTGGTTCGTCCAAAACGCCTATGCCTCAGGGCCCCCAGATCTAGTTATCGCTGGGCTTACGGTAATCGATCCACTCGTGGCGGTGTTGGTTGGAATCACAGTTTTGGGTGAAGCCCAAACCGCAAACCTAGTCAACATCATCGGCTTTCTGATAAGTGGAATGATTGCAATCACTGGGGTTTACCTTCTTTCGAAGGTGCATCCCGAAATCGTGGCTGCTGAGAAACGACTAGCGCGCTTGGCTAAGCGCGGTCTGTAGGCGTTTAGTCCTTGAAGGTTCTGGGAACAGGTAAAATTACCGTAGTTTTGAAAGACTTGAAGCTAACGATTAGAAGAGGGCATTAATTGACTGAGGGTAACACTTCAAAACCGCTCAAAATCATCATCTGTGGCGACACTTTCCCTCCTGACGTAAACGGAGCTGCAAGGTTCGCTGAGCGACTTGCTGGCGGTCTGATTCGCCGGGGTCACGAGGTTCAGATAATTGCTCCCGCTTACAGCTCAAGTCACGGAACGTTTCGCGAGGTTCACGATGGGGTTGAACTAACGGTCCACAGAGTGCGGAGCCACAAACTAATTTCGCATGCGACTTTGAGAATAGTCATGCCATTTGGGTTGACTCGAAAGTTTGCAAAGATTCTTGAAGATTTCAAGCCAGACGCCATCCATAGTCAGTCGCATCTGGTGATCGGCCGATTTGTAACCAAGGCAGCTCGGGCCAAGGGGATTAGGGTACTGGCAACGAATCACATCATGCCGGAAAATCTCGTGAAGTATTCGATGATTGTTCCGCGTTGGCTCGAAGGTTTCGCAATGGCCTGGTCATGGAGAGATGCTGGAAAAGTGTTGCGACAAGCCGAGGTTGTGACGACTCCGACTCGCCGCGCGGCCGAATTGTTGGAGGAGGCCACCGGCATGAAGGGAATCTTGGCGATTTCCTGTGGCATTGATGCCTCCAAGTACGCTAACTCAAATCCACCACAAAACCGTCGCCCAAGAATTTTGTACCTTGGCCGACTCGATTACGAGAAGCATATTCACAATCTTTTGAAGGCTGTGGCCCTGCTTCCTAAGGATCTCAACACAATCGTTGAGTTGGTTGGAGAAGGGTCGGAGCGAAACCGACTCGAATCACTAGCTTTTGAACTCGGTATTCGCAAGAACGTAATCTTTGCGGGGCACATCAGCGAGGCCGAACTTCCGCTTGCCTACGAGCGAGCAACTGTCTTTGCGATGCCCTCAATCGCAGAACTTCAGAGCATCGCCACAATGGAGGCAATGGCCTCTGGGCGACCAATTGTTGCCGCCAACGCTATGGCTCTTCCGCACCTCGTCCACGATGGTGATAACGGGTACCTGTTCGAACCCGATGACATTGAGATGTTTGCGGATCGCCTCAAGAGAGTGCTTACCGCCTCGCCAGACGAGCTAGAGCGACTTTCCGACAATTCGTTGCACCTAATCGGCGCGCATGACATCAACCGAACGCTGACAATTTTCGAGGGTCTGTACCGTGGCGACCGCGAGGAGCTTCAAACTTCAGACGATAACCGTGAGTCCTACAACCTTCCAATCGGAAGACTAAACGAGTCGCTGCGTGAGCAAATTCACCTTCTCAGAAAACGAACCAGTGAGCTTCGTGAGCGAACTTCAGAGATGCGAAATCGATTTACCGAGTTCGGCGACGGAGTTTCAGACCGAATCGAATACATTCGTGAGGATGTGTCAGAACGAGCGAAAGCGGTTGACAAACGAGTTCGTTCCACGGTAAAAAAGGCAAGAAATCGGATCAAGTCGCAAGGCGACTAGCCGCGATAACAGGCTGCGGGTCAGTCGATTGAAGCCGAGAAATCGGGAAGAATCACCGACTTCCCGACCTGCCACTATCGGCGCGAGCTAGCCAGGGCCACGTAGGCTCGCATCAACTGTGGCACCACGAGGTATACAGCCACGGGTACGACCACAATCGAGAGCACGAAGGCTCTGAGCACGGCAGGCCAGTCAGATGCAAACGGAGCTATCGCAAAGAAACCCAGGGTGACAAGTGGGAAGATAGCGATCCAGGTGATTAGTGCTCGGATGTGGATGGACGGAGGTCCTGCTTGCGTTTTTTTAGCGTTCGACATTTCTCGATTTCCTTTTCTTGATTTTTTACTTTTGATCTTTCAAACTGAATTTTTTTTAGGGTGCGATGCTTCCCGCGTAAGCCGTGTCTAGGTCCTTCTGAAGCAACCAGCCATTGATGGCTATGGCGCTCACGCTTCCTAGGCCTGCTGCGGTTATCACCTGGGCGCTTGGGGTAACAACATTTCCCGCAGCCCAGATGCCGGGCTGGCTGGTTTGACCCGCGGCGTCTACAACTAGCAGTCCGGTTAGTGGGTCAACGCTGCAGCCGAGCGCGAGCGCAAGACCGTTGTTTGCTCGCGGCATTGGAGCTATGAAAATTGCGTCACAACGCAGGATTTGGCCATCGCTAAGTTCAATTTCAACCGTATGAAAGGCTTTACTCGCTAGGCGCGATACCGTGCCCTCGACGATTCTCACTCCGAAGGCCTCCAGTCGCTGTCTTTCCAATACCGTCAGTTCGATGCCGTTGGTTATAAGGTCAACCCGGTCGCTGTACCTGCGAAGCAGACCCGCTTGTTTGAGCGACATTTCCCTCG
>CAZLWT010000056.1:0-8165 GCA_964563325.1 uncultured Rhodoluna sp.
AACCCAACGCCCGAGGGCACGCTTGATGCCGAAGAGAACGTTGACGTGCCGGCCGGATACACCTATTTCGGGCAGTTTGTCGATCATGACTTGACGGCCGACGACCGACCAAACGACCTGACCACCCCGACGGCAGTCTCAGCCCTGGTCAACCTGCGCACCCCGCAGCTGGATCTGGATTCGGTCTACGGTCTTGGACCAAAAGACACCCCTCAGTACTACGCGTCCGATTCGATGCATTTATTGACCGGATTAGCGCTCACCGGCGCCAATGATGCCGGCGCAACCGACCTGCCCAGAACGGCCAGTGGAAGGGCGATCATTGCCGACTCTCGAAATGATGAGAACCGGATAGTTGCCGGCATCCACTCAATGTTCATCCGCTTGCATAACCAGACCGTAGATCAAATCCTCAAGCAACAACCGGCACTGAGCCCGGCCCTGGTTTTTGCAAGGGCTAGAAGCCGAGTCACCGCCCAGTACCAGTCGGTCATCGTCAGTGATTTCCTGCCAATGATTGTCGGGAAAAACACCGTGGCCGACGTGCTTCCCGTGGCGCGAGGCAGGCTGACGCCACGGCTGCGTTTCTATACCAACTGTGCTCAAATGCCGGTCGAGTTCAGTGTGGCTGCCTACCGTTTTGGCCACTCAATGGTTCGCGGTCTTTATCGACTCAACTCGACGACCGAGCGGCTTCCCGTCTTCAGCCTTAATTTCATGACACCCGGCTCAGACCTAGGTGGCTTTAGCCCCTCGCCAAGCAACCTTGCCATCGATTGGTCACTTTTCATACCAATGAAGGGGTCCTCGGCTAAATCGGTTCAGCTTTCCTACAAAATGGATGCCTCGATCACCAACTCGCTCAGCCTGTTGCCACTGCCGGTGTCCTCGGCCGGGCCCGCCGACCTTGCAAAGCGAAACCTTTTGCGCTCGCAGCAACTTGGATTGCCATCTGGGCAGTCGGTGGCGCGCGCGATGGGTCTGCCGGTGCTGCCGGATGACAAGATTTTGATGGGCAAAGCAACCGGCGACGCCACCGAGGCCACGCCAATCACCGCAGTCTCTGCCGAGTATGCCGGCAGCACTCCGCTCTGGGCTTACATACTTGCCGAGGCAACCGCCAAGTCATACAAAATATCAAACGGCAAAATTGTTGGGTCGCAGTCTTCCCGCTTTGACCTCGGGCCGGTTGGCGGTCACCTGGTGGCAGAAACCTTCATTGGCCTCTTGGCGAGTGATCCAAAGTCAATCCTCAACAACGGTTTATACCAGCCCGTGAAACTGGCACAGTTGTTCAACAATATCCTCAGTCGCTAGTGTGCCAAACTAGATAAATGAAGCTATCGGTGAAACACATTATCCTTGCGGTGTCTGTTTCATTGACGCTGGTCGCTCAACCCGTCATGGCAGCGGCCAGGGTGCCAAACCCAACCAAGCCAGTGATCGGTGCGGTCAAGGTGACCGAGACCGGTTTTCAACTGAGCTACAAGATCGACACGAAAAACTCATCCCAGATAAAGCGTCTGGAATACTCAATTAATGGCGGGGCCAAGTGGCTGCGGTCGTTGCGCTCGCCGATTAAGGTTTCCGGGCTTTCAAGTGGGGTCAGTTACGCATTCCAGTTGAGGCAAACCGCGAAAACTGGCGTTGTCACAAAAGTCTCGAAGAGCATCAAGATTCTAGGAACCCTAATTGAGTCACCAAAGTTGACCGGCTTCACGGTGGGCAAACTGCTCTGGTCTGATGAGTTCAATCAAAAAGGCCAGGCTAAGCTCGACGAGGCCAGCTGGACCGCGAGATATTGTGGTGGCGATGGTTCCAATGGAGGCGGCACCTGCTACAACAACGAATCTCAGTATTATCTGCCGTCTGCGATTACCCTCGATGGGTCAGCTGCCGGCAACGCCGTAATAACAACCCGTCACATCAACGCCGCCCCGGCAGCCGGTTCGTGTTTCGGCACAATCTGTTCGTTCACCAGCGGCCGTTTTGACACTCAGGGCAAGGTCGCCTTTCAATACGGATTAGTAGAAACGCGCATGAAAATGCCAAAGGGCGCGGGTAACTGGCCGGCATTTTGGATGCTTGGGGACAACAGTGCAACCCTTGGCTGGCCAGCATCTGGCGAAATAGACATTGCCGAGCAGGGCGGCGATCGACCAACTCGAAACAGTGGTGCGGTTCATTACTCGACAACAAGTTCGGGTTGCTGCGATAACCACCGTTTCGACTTCGGCGAGACCATAGGAACCACTGACTACTCCGAGGATTACCACACCTACTCGCTGGCTTGGCTGCCAGGTCAGATAGGCCTTTATGTTGACGGGGAACTCTTCTTCAGCTCAATCGCTGGTCAAACGCAAAGCAGTATTTGGCCATTCAACAACCCGTTCTTTTTAATCTTTGACAACGCCATCGGACCCCAGGACGGTTCGGCCGCTTTTGGAGGACAGTGGAGTGGCTGGAATGAGTCAAAAACCCAGATTGATTGGGTGCGGGTCTTCGAACTGAATCACCACGGAGTCGTCACTAAAAAGTGAGTATAAACCGAGCCTGCGGGCCGGACGTTAACCTTTTGGACACCTAAGTTAAGAGTTCGCTCGATAAGTTTTTCTCACAATCTTAAACAAATCAGAGGACGCCAAATGTCAATAAAATCAAAATTCGTGGTTTTTGTCGCGATTCCAACCGTCATGCTGACCCTAGCGGGTGTATCTGCCTCTGCCTTTACCTTCGGCCAGAGCATCTCAAGCATCGCTGCTGACAAAGAAGTGGTCAACTACCTAGTGCCGGCGACGAACACAACCAGCCTGCTTAACTCTTGGACCGCCGAAGCAAAATCGATTAACGGCGGCAGCGCACACGTTGCGGTTAAAACCGTTTACGGCGAACAGCCACAGTGGTCACAGGTTTCGATTGGCACCACCGGTGTTCCATCAACCGTTCAAGAACCGGGTGACTTGCTGTTCATCAATGCTCGTTCAAGCACTATGGATAACGGCGACAGCAACTCTGGAACACAGCCTTTGGCCGATGGAACAAACAGCAACGTGGTTAGCTCTCTTTTCATCAAGGGAAACATCACCAACCTGGCATCACTTCGCGAGGTTTACCGCTCTTGCCTGATTCCAATTCGTCTTTTTAGTTCGGATGACCTTGGCGTGAACTGGAAGGACATCACCTCTGATATTCTGGACACCGAGAGCACTCACCCTTACTACATCGACTGCGACAGCGGCCAGTTCTCATTCACGGTGCCTACCGCGCTGAGTGCCTACGGTGCTAGCCAAGATCTTGACTACGCGGTAACCGTTGAGAGTGGCGGCAACTTTGCGACCATGAACGACAACGACCCTGCCGAGCCAGAGTTTGTCTTCACCGCAACCCCAATTTCGAAGTCGTTCTAAGCGAAAGATTACTTCGTACTAAAGCTGGTTAACCCGTTCGGGCACGCGGTCTAAAATTGGACCTCGTGCCCAAACGGGCAGCAGTATCTCGAAAGCAGAATCGTGGCAACTGGTCGCAGAGGCATCAGGAGCCAAAAATCTAAAGAGCAGGCGACTAAAGGCCCCGGGAATTCAACCTCGAAAACCCAGCCTAAGAAGTTAGTCCAGAAGGCACTTTGGTTTTTGGCGGGATCCGTAGTGGTTCTGCTGTCGGCGGGTTACGTCACAGGCATGATTTTGTTGGGAACCACCAACCCGGTTACCGCAACTCTTGGGCACTCTATGAACCCACTGTTATTCGAGGGTGACCTAGCAGTGGTGAAGAGCATCGAACCAAAAGATGTGCTCGTTGGCGATGTGATTCGTATCAGGGTAACCGAATCAAACCAAAAATCGTTCGGCCTTCCAGCTGTGATTTTGCACCGTGTCGTCAGCATTAGAAACACTAGTTCTGGTCTGCAGTTCACGACCAAGGGTGATAACAATTCGCTGAACGACAGCTTTGAAAGCCGAGCCGATAACATAACCGGAGTCATGGTGGCGCATTTTGCTCATGCCGGTTATCCCATAATTTTCATTCAAGCTCCGGCCGCCCCAGTCCTGGGAATCGTCATCGTGGCTTTGATAGTGATTTACATCTTGATTTCTTGGTTGGAGGCCAAAATGCAGGCCGCAAAAGCCAGAGAAAAGCTGCTGGACGGTTTAGTCGAAGAACTGCCTTTGTTGCAAACCAGAATTACTGAGCTAACCCTTCAACTTGAGTTGACAGTTGCAAAACTTGCCGCCAACCCAACGAACAGCGAGGCAAGACCGTGATCGCATCGAGCGAAACCCAGAGAGACCTGCGAGTGATGCTGGTTGATGACGACCAGTTTGCTCTGGCAATTTTGGGCGAGAGCATTGGTGCCTGGGCCGATGTGTTGGGCGTTTCCTCGGTTGCCGAGGCCATCGCCAACCTCGAGCAGTATGACCCACACGTGGTGGTCTCCGACTTAAACTTCAACGGTGGCCCGGACGGCAGCGAGCTCTTGAGATATCTTGAAAAGGAACTTCCCTGGGTTGGCAGAGTCGTTTTGTCTTCTCATGCCTCTGGAACGATTGCAACGGGAAGCATGCTGGACATGCCTGCCGACACCATCTATCTGATTAAGGCAGACATGGTCGGGTCGCTTCAACTGCGTGAGGCGGTCACAGCGGCAATCGCAGGCAGGAGCTTTGGGCACGTGTTTCGTCGCGATGCCGCGATCGAACGAATCCAAGTCACCCGCTCACAGGCCGTGGTGTTGAAACTTATCGCCGAGGGCAAGTCCAACTCGGCAATAGCTTCCGAACTGGGAATTACCCAGCGTTCGGCCGAGAGCATGGTGCAGCGCGTGATGCACAGTCTCAATTTGAAGGCCGACTCTGCAACGAATCCAAGGGTGCTGGCAACCAGAATGTGGATTGAGGGCAGGGTGACCTCAACTTGATTGGAAACCTGATCTCGACTCTTAGGTCTCGCATTGCAGTGGTTCCAAACTTCGCTCGGGAAGCCTTTTCTTGGACGATTTGGCTAGGAATTATTCCCTCCCGAGTGCTTTTCATGAGTGCAAGATTCAAAACCGATGCTTCAACCTCTTGGGTAAAAGTTTTGATTTGCGCCCTGCTAGCAGAGCTTTTAGCCTGGATTCCAATCCTCATCGGCGGGCTGGTAGCCCATAAATTGGTTAAGCACGAAACCTGGGTGCTGTTGCTCGCCTGTCTGTCATGGGGAATTTCCGACGTCGCTTATACGCTGTTGTCGGTGCAATTTATCGGAGCTCAGCGACTGGTCGACGGAAACTTTAACGAGCCGATAATGCTTTTTGCGCATGCGATCGGCACGCTGCTCATGGGCACCGTCGTGATATTTGGCCTAGCCCTGTATAGCCAAGCGAGGCGACAGGTGGTTGCGCGTCAAGAATCGGTCGCGAACCACGAATCCTTGATTCAGAAAGCCGACGAGTATGTTGCCACCATCAGCAAGCGGTTTTCTGACGAGATTGCTCGCAATCTTGAACCGGGATTGGCACGAATAAAACGTGAGGTCGACGAAATTAGCTCGAAGGGCTCGGAGCTACCAAACTTTGAGAGTTTTGCTCGGCGGGTCAGAAATTTCTCGACCTCAAAGGTAAGGGCCCTGAGTCACCGTATTTCAGAGACCGAAACCGAACTCAATATTCCGGTCGCTCCAAAGTTGCGTGAAAAAATTGGCTTTGGTAGCCGAGCGAGGATGCTTGAGGTAACCCCACCGCCACCGCTTCTTACCGCGGCGTTTTATATTTGTTTTGATCTTCTAATGCGCCCGAATGCGAGATTCGTAACCTTCTTGCTGACTGGCGCAGTGGTGTGGTCGGTGCTTACTTGCGCCAGCTTGGTTTTCCGAACGGTTCCGAAAACATTTGCTCGAACGCGGGCCCTAGTTACAATCTGCTCGCATATCTTTCTGCCATTCGTCGTGATTTCATTGCGAGACATGCTTGATGAACACGTCAACATTTTGGTTTTTTGTCTCGGCTCACTTTGCGCGACGATACTAATTGCTCTAATGAATGCCTCCTACCGGTCAAACCTGGAAACCGCGGCTCTTCTTTTAGAAGCCGACAGCCGACTGGCTTCGCTAACGCTAAAAATTCGAAATGAGGCCGAGGCGCTGCGAGAAAGCTTCTGGCAGGTTCTGCATGGAAAAATTCAGGGGCGTCTGGCTTTGGTCTCATTGACCCTGGGCCAACTTTCAGAGCAACCGGCCGGCAGCCAAACCTCTAAGCAACTGGTTACCCGCTTGCAGACCCTGCTGGATGGCATCGAAAGCTATTTGCAGGACCTCAAGTTGCAGAAGGTGGGAACCGCAAACCTTTCAACCATGGTTGCCGACTTGGCGAAAGAGTGGAAGGGTCTACTGAAAATTAACGTTTTCATTGCCGAACTGGCCGGGTTCTCGCTGGAAGGCTCGTCACAGTTGCAGCGACAGCTGGTGCAGTTAGTCGAAGAAGCGATTCTAAACGCAAGAATTCACGGCGCCGCAAGCGAAGTCTGGGTCGAAATAACCCGAAGTGCTGAGCTACCAGTTGCCATAACCTTGAAGGTGATTGACGACGGCTCTGGATTCGATTCCCCAATCGTCAACGGCCTCGGCACCAGATACGTTGCGGCGATCTGCAACAGTTGGAGCCTAACCAGAGACTTAGCGCAGCGCACCACATTGGCTGCCACTATGTTGGTGCCGAGCTAGCCATGATTAGACACCGGCTAAGGCTTTTCAGTTTATTGGGCGTCAGCGCCATATTTGCAAACCTGTGCGGGTTGGGTTCGGCGGTTTTCCCCGCCGAGGCGGTGACCAGCGTGCCGATGGAGGTGACTTTTGTAACCACCGAGGACAATCAAACCGTTGGATTGCCAATTTATGGCACGGTGAACAACATAAAGGTAACTTGGGGTCAGGGTGTCAACGACGTCACAAACTCCATAAGCACGGCGGGGCTAGTGACCCACAACTTCGCTTTGGCTGGCACCTACAAGGTGTCGATCTCGGGAACCTCATTTACCCAGTTCGGAAACGGTTCGGTCTATGCGGGAGCCCAAAATTTAGTTTCGGTCTCATCTTGGGGATCGCTCGGGGTCAAGAGTTTGTACGGTGCCTTTAAGGGCGCCACTAGTCTGACTCAGATTCCAGCCGACTTGCCATCGGGCACGACCAGCCTGAAGGAAATGTTTTCCGGAGCCACCAGATTCAACCAAAATATTAGCGGCTGGGACACCTCTGCGGTCAGGGACATGACAGGTGCCTTCGACGGCGCAACGGCATTCAACAACGGCGATGAAGTTGGGGTCACAGCAAAGCCATTGACCGCGACCGGTTCAACCTGGAATACCTCGTTGGTCACCTCGATGAGTCGAATGTTTGCGGGTGCGACCAGTTTTAATCAGGATCTGAGCTCTTGGAATACCTTTAATGTGACGAACCTGTCAGAGATGTTTTCTGGGGCCACGCTATTCAATAACGGGTCGAATAGTAATTTTGCTACCGCACCAATGAACACCTCGGTTTATAAGTGGAACACCTCGAAGGTCACAACCATGGCTTCGATGTTCAAAGGCGCGAGCTCTTTTAACCAGCCGATTTCCAACTGGGATGTAACCCGGGTGCAGAACTTTAACTCAATCTTTGCGGGTGCCACTTCATTCGGACAGAGCCTCGTGGCCTGGAAGCTGCATTCGGCATCGGATCTTGGCTCGTTCTTCAGCGGTGTCACCCTGAACGCAAGGACCTATGACGCGCTGCTGAACGCTTGGTCACAGGATGCGGGAATCGCAACCAATCTGACCTTTAACGGTGGTGACTCAAAATACACCTCGGCCGCGGCAGATGCCGTCGCAAAGTTAACGGCAACCGGTTCGGGGGCAATCGGCTGGAAAATTTCCGATGGTGGAACTTCCACCACCAAGGAAACCCGAACCCTGAAGTGGCAAACTCGCCCAGCCGATAACCTAACCCTCGCCGATTCGCTCGGCACCCTGCAAGTCGCTGACTCGAGTGGCGGAAAAGGTTTTACTTTCTCGGTATCCGGCTCATCGCTTTACGTCTGCTCTGTCGATACCGCCACGGGCGCACTCACGATTCGCGGGGTGGGTGAGTGCAGCTACACCGCATCCATCGCAGAAGATAACTATGCAAGCGCCGCAACGCTCACGGCAAAGTCG
>CAZLWT010000057.1:0-7944 GCA_964563325.1 uncultured Rhodoluna sp.
CCTCTTTGATGTGGTGCTTAGCTCTGCCGATAACAGCGAGGTTGGCTCGGCCTCAGGAATGCTGTCTGCCGTGCAGTCGATTGCCTCTTCGGTGGGAGTCGCGGTGTTTGGAACGGTGTTTTTCGCAGCCGTTGAAGTTGGCAAAATAGCCGATGGATTTAGGAACGCGTTGCTCGTTCAGCTTGGGCTGCTATTGGCCTTCCTGTTGCTTTCCCCGCTATTTCCTAAGAAAGCGCAAACAGACTAAGCAGGTTCTGCAGTTTTTCAGTCAGTTGGTATGGCAAAGATTTATGAGATGACTCTTGCCATTCGTCAAGTGTCTTAATGGCAGCGCTAAACCTATTTTCGCCCTCATTTGTTAGCGTGACTGTAATTCTTCGACGGTCGCTTGGCTTTTGCTGACGAGAAACCAGGTTTGCCGCTTCAAGAGAATCGACGATGCGACTGAGGCTGGAGTTTGCGAGATCTAGTTTGAGTGTGAGTTGCCCCATGGTGGGTGCTTTGAGTTCGGCAAGCGCCGAAATGACTCGAAACTGATCCGAGGTGAGCGAGGTTTGTGCGAGTGCGCTTGCCAGACCCAAAGCCAAATTGCCATGGAGTTCAGCTAGGTGCCAGACCAGTTGTGCAAGGTCTGGAACCCGTAGGTGCGCCAAAGCCGGATTCGCAGTAGTTGGTTCGGTGCCTGTCATTATTCCCCCAGTTGACTTTATTTCGTTTTGATACTAAATCACGCCACTGACATTTCGGTTGGTATTTAGATCAGAGACCTGACCCCAAGAAAATAAGCGTGAGTGAACACTACTGGCCCAAACCTGTTATAGGCTACTGAAACCTTTCCGACTGGAAAGGCAATCACTTCGACACAGATAGGACCAACTCGTGAGCACCCCCACAACTCAAGACGGTTCACAAGCCTCGGGCGACTCAGGCATCGAGCAATTTGGATACAAACAAGAATTAAAGCGAACACTGAAGTTCAGCGACCTAATTATTTACGGCTTAATCTTCATGGTTCCAATCGCACCATTCGGAATTTTCGGTGGCGTTTTTCAGGCTTCCGGCGGAATGATTGCCCTTGCGTACATCATTGCGATGATTGGCATGATGTTTTCGGCTAACTCTTACTCGCAGATGGCGCAAGCCTTCCCAATGTCCGGTTCTGTTTACACCTATGCTGGACGCGGCATCGGTCGCCCAGTTGGCTTTATTGCCGGCTGGATGATTTTGCTCGATTACATTCTCATTCCAGCGCTCCTCTACTTCGTGGCTGGTCTTGCCATGACCGGCATTCTTCCGGGAATTCCGGTTTGGGTCTGGATTTTGTCATTCATCGGCCTAAACACCGTGGTGAACTACCTAGGCATTTCACTCACCGCCATGGTCAATAAGGTGATGCTCGTTCTAGAACTTTTGGCTCTGGTTATTTTCCTCGTTGTCGGCGTTATTGCCCTGGCTCAGGGCAAGGGGCAGGGATTCAACTTCCACGCCTTCTTTGACCCAAGCACCTTCTCTTGGCCACTTGTCTTCGGCGCAGCCTCGATCGCGGTTCTTTCGTTCCTAGGTTTCGACGCCATTGCAACACTCGCAGAAGAAAACAAGGGCACGAGTAAATCTCTAGGACGCTCGATGATTGTCGCCCTCTTGGTCGTTGGCGTCTTGTTCATCGCCCAAACCTGGGTGGCAGCAATGTTGGTTGATGACCCAGCGGCCCTAATCAAGAATGGCGACCCAACCGGAATCGCTTTTTATGCGGCTTCGGAAACCGCTGGCGGTCACTTCATGTTCATCCTGACTGCAGTTTCAACCGCCATAGCCTGGGGTTTTGCAAACGCCCTCGTGGCACAGGCAGCCACGGCAAGATTGCTCTTTGCAATGGCGCGGGACGGACAGCTTCCAAAGTTCCTAGCAAAGGTGAGCGAGAAACGTCAGATTCCTTGGAACGCAACCCTCTTGGTAGTTGCAATCTCAGTTGCTCTGGGTGTCTATCTGTCGAGCATTGCTGACGGCCTGGTCACCATTTCGGCACTCGTGAACTTCGGCGCCATCGTGGCGTTCATCCTGCTAAACGCTTCAGTAATTTGGTGGTTCTTCATCAAGCAAAAGTCTCAGCGCTGGTTTGTTCACCTGATCTATCCAGCTCTCGGAATCCTAATTTTGCTCTTTGTGCTCTGGAACGCCCGCGCCTCGGCTCAGATCGTTGGCGTTGCATGGTTGGCTATCGGTATCATCGTGGCAGTGGTTCTGAAACTGCGCGGTCGCGAACTAAAAACCATCTCAGTCGAATAATAAATAAAAAGGAAACCTCAAATGCGTATTCACGAGCTAAAGCCAAAGCCAGAAGAATATTCCTATGTTTTTGGTGGCCGAGCGCCCCTGCTCTCGGTTAAACCTGGAGACGTAATTGAGGTGAGCACCGAAGATTGTTTCGGTGGACGGGTGAAGTCACCATCTGATGTTCCAAGTCAGGTGGTTGACTTTGCCGAACTGAACCCTGTGTCTGGCCCAATCGAGATTGAGGGAGCGGAACCCGGCGATTTGCTGGCCGTTCACTTCGTCTCGATTGTGCCGGCCCGGCAGTACGGAATATCCTGCACCTTTCCTCTCTTCGGGGCCCTAACCGCCACGCACGAAACCGCGATGCTGCACGATGGACTCGAGGAACGAGTCTGGTTCTACGACATCGACCTTGAATCTTGGACTGCTGGATTTAAGGGTCAAAGCAATGGCTATTCGCTGCGCCTGCCACTCGACCCGATGCACGGCACGGTTGGGGTTGCCCCCGCAAGCGGCGAGGTTCGCCTAGTTGTGACCCCGAGTACCTACGGCGGAAACATGGACACCCCCGAGGCACGCGCTGGAACGACGCTTTATTTACCCGTCAATGTTGCCGGTGCCATGCTGTCACTGGGTGACGGTCACGCGCGACAGGGTGAGGGTGAAGTTTGTGGAACCGGCATCGAATCTGCCATGAACTCGGTCATAGCCGTCGATCTAGTTAAGGGCGGCGCCAGCGCCTGGCCAAGACTCGAAAGTGATGACTTCATCATGACGACCGGTTCGGTCAGGCCCCTCGAGGATGCGTTTCGTATTAGCCAAAAAGAACTCGTTGATTGGGCCAGCCAACTCACTGGATTAGACACCCTGGACGCGTACCAGTTGGTTAGTCAGATGGGACTGGCTCCAGCGGCAAATGTCTGCGACCCGAACTACACGATGGTGGCCAAACTGCCTAAGTGGACGCTCAAGGACGCTGAAGCCTACGGTGGGGTTCATAAGCGCTTGCGCTCGCTTGCGAACCAATACGCGGCTATCAAACGCTAGGGTCAACGCAGCCTTACAACCTCGTGCCGGTGGCATTTGATTTATGCACTGGCTCGCCTAGGGTTAAAGAATGAAACAATTTTTGCGCGTCTGGGTACTTGGCCTTACCCTCGCCTTGACGGCCTCTTCGATTGGGGTCGCTTCAGCCGAGGCTGCCACGAAAGACTGCAAGGCTAGAGTTGCTAAGGCAAATCTCGCGGGCTGCGATCTAGCAGGACTGGACCTAGGTGGTGCCGATTTAGTCGGGGCCAACCTAGCTGGCGCAAGCCTAATCGGAGCCGATGCCAGAGGTGCTGACCTAACTGGAGCAAACCTGACTCGGGCCGATCTCACGGACACGCTGCTCGATGGTGCACTGCTAAACCGTGCCGACCTGAGGGGCGTGACTCTCAATCGCACCCACCTGCTTGGCGCTAAGTTCGAGGAGGCCGACCTTTCCGGTCTTGACCTGACCACCGCTATTCTCACTGGCTCTGACCTAAGCCGCGCCAACCTAACGGCGGTAAACCTCAATAGCACCGCCCTGACCGGGGTGATTTTGACGGGAGCCAACCTGAGTCAAGCTCAAATGCAAGTGGTTCAACTTCCAGATTCACAACTTTCAGGTGCCAACTTCACCGATGCCAACATGCGCTGGGCCAACCTCAGTGGCGCTAATCTGCGTGATGCAAACTTGACCCGAACAAATCTGTTCAGCTCGGATCTAGGCGCAACCGATCTTTCAAGAGCCAGGCTCTGGAGCACGAGCTTTGTCAACGCCAGCCTGGGTGGCGCCAACTTGTATCAGGTTGACCAGAACACCTCGAGTTTTTATAACGCCAACCTAAACGGTTCAAGTTTCGCCGGAGGGGTGTATCTGACCGATGCAACCTTCGAGAAGGCCAGAATGCTTGGCACAAACCTGACCGGAGCCAACTTTGAGTTCACCAACCTTAGTGGCACTGACCTAAATGGTGCGAAGCTGGCCGGGGCCAGTTCGGTTGGGGTTTACGGAACCCCAGTGCATTTACCCGATCAGTGGCAGATGCTAGGAGGTTTGCTGCTTGGACCAAGCGCGAATTTGGTTGACACCGACCTTTCGGGCTATGACCTAACCGGCTTTAACCTTTCGGGGGCCGACCTAACCGGCTCAAAGTTTGTTAATTCGAAGCTCGCTGGAGTTAGCTTTCTAAAGGCCAATCTCAGTTACGCCAACCTTAATGGAGCCAACCTGGCTCTCGCGAACCTGACAGACGCAAACCTTCGCGGCACAACCTTCAAGGACTCGCTGTTTAAGAACACCATTTGCCGCGACGGCAAGCGCCAAACTGGCTCTTACTGCCCAATCGGCATCAGCCTGGTGCGCGCCACCTCGCTCTTTGCCCCTTCGCTGCGCGGGCCATCAAAGGCTAGCAACTCAAACCAAAACTTTACGCTCATTGGTGACCCGGGTCGTTGGGCGGGCTCCCCCACCCCGATGCTGCAATACCAATGGTTTGCTTGCACCAAGCCGCTAGCCATGGCCCGAATCGGAGTGCCAAAGACCTGTCAGGCAATAGCCGGGGCGAGCAAAAAGAACTTCAAAGTTCTGAGCAAGCAACTAGGAAAATACCTAGCTCTTCTGGTCACCGCAACAAGCTATGGAACGCCGAGCACCCTGTGGCTTAGCAAGACAACCGAAAAGATCTCATAACTATTTGGCAAAGGTCAACTTTGCACCACCGTGCCAAGATTATATTTGGCAGATGAGCTCAACTACTGAAACATTAGGGATTTCTCCCGCTACCCGAAGTTTGCAAGGCCAAAGAGTCTTGGGCTGGGCTAGGGTGGCAATCGCTATAGCCATGCTCGGCAGCATCGCTTGGCAGGTAATTGACAGGTCAGTACATAACCTGTTTCGCCCCACAGAGTACTTCGCGTACTTCACGATTCAATCCAGCCTGATTGCAGCGCTTGCCCTGCTGCTGGCTGGCCGTTCGGCAATCCTAGCCAAAGCCGAGACCAGGGCGCTTACCCTTGTTCGACTTTCTGCGGTCACCTCGGCTGTAGTTGTTGCAATCGTCTACAACTTGCTGTTGAGAGACGCCGCCCCATTGGCCGCCGACATCGGTTATGACTGGCCGGTTCCGCCAAACGAAATCTTGCATGTTTGGGGTCCAATTTTGATTCTGATTGACTGGTTGCTTGCCTCGGCACTGGTGCGACTTAAAATTCGTTCAATCTTTTGGGTTTTGGTATTTCCGCTTGCGTGGCTGGTTTTCTCGGTAGTTCGGGGCTTGGCAACTGGATGGTGGCCCTACTGGTTCATTGACCCAACCGGCACCGGTGGTGTAGTCAGCATGGTGGCCTTCATTTTCGCGATCATGTTCTTCTTGCTTCTGGTGGCCCTGATTGTGCTTACCGCTTCGCGCCTAACCGGCCGATCCAAGGCTAAATAAAGCGCCTTGCTCGCCGTTCTTCCCTAGTGCGCTTTGCTGCTTCTTAGGTCGGAGATATAGTCCATGACGGCGAAGAGCACGCCAGAGGCAACAAAGGTTAGGTGAATCACGACTCGCCAAACGGTTCCATCGCCAACTTTTTCACCAAGGTTGCCACCTAGCTCGATGAAGTCCTTTAGCAGCTCGATAACCGAAATGGCCACGAGGGAACCAATTAGTTTTATCTTGAGCCCAGAAAAGTCAACCGCTCCCATCCAATACGGACGGTCAACGGCATCTTCAGCGACTTCAATTTTTGAAACGAAGTTCTCGTAGCCGGCGAATAAAACAATCACAATGAGGTTGCCAAGCAAGACGATGTCTAACAGTGCCAGAACATCCAAAATAAACGTGTGGCCCTCGGCGAAGGTTCCCGTTAACGCCAGTGCATAAAGCTCGACACAGAACCGAATGGTCAAGATTGCCAGAACCACTACGAGCCCCAAATAAACCGGAGCCAACAACCAGCGTGACGCAAAAATAACCCGTTCAATGGCGTGAGCAACTTTAAACATTTTTACCTCTGCTGGATGATTGCCTCCCGTAAAGTTAGCCATAGGTAGCTTGTCTGCAGGCTTTATACAAGTTTAGTGCTGCCGATTTCAATGAATTATTGCCAGTTGGTGGCGTCGGGGGTCTAAGTTGACAATTTTCATTGCCTGGAGCTCCTTGCTGGTAATCACCGTCATTCCAGGATTCGGTCTACTGGCGGCCACAAATTTGAAGTTTAGTGCTTTCGAACGTCTAGTCCTTGGCTTCGTTTTGGGGCTGGCGTTGCTCTGCCTCGGTGGCGCCTTGGCGTCTTGGACCCAAATTGATGCGCTTCGTTGGCTTCCCCCTGCGATTTCGGCGCTGGGTTGGTTTGGCTATAGGAAATCAACGGTTCGCGCTTCACTCAAACAGGTTCTGCTTGGGCTTTTTGGGATTCTAGTCTCGATACCAACGCTCTTGAATACACTCGATGACCAACCAACGAAGTGGTCGGGAGTTTGGAGTTTCTATGCGGACTTGCCCTTTCAAATGGCCCTAGTCGCCGAGACCGGTTTTCGCCCGGGACAAACCCTTCCATGGTCGCTTGGTGCCCCGCTTGAGTACACCTGGCTACTTCACTCGGCTCTCGGGGCTTGGGGTCAAATCGCCGGATTATCGCCCGACTCCATCATCCTTTTTTACTGGCCCATCATCTACACAATCCTGTTGCCTTTGCTGGTCGGCCTTCTAATTTGGCGCGTTTCGAGAAGTTATTGGGCGATACTCATTGCCGAATTGCTGCTGCCATTCGTGCGCATTTCTAGCAGCGCCAGCCTAAGAGGTGACCGACTAACGCCCTTACATTTCTCAGTGTCCCCCACTTTCGAAGGTGGGCTAGTGTTTGTGCTGGCCGGTTTGTTGCTGCTACTGCAATTTTCAATAGATAAGGCTGAGTCGCTTGTCATCAAAGCGCTCTCCCTTGCAACATTTGCGGTTGTTGTCTTGGCGGCCACAGGCACGAAGGGTTCCTCTTGGTTCCTGCTAATTGGGGCACAGTGTTTTCTAATGCTAAGTCACTGGCTCAGGACAAAGCGATTTGGATCGGACTGGGTCTTGCCAATGGCCGTCACCATGACGGTGGGTCTGGTAGCCAATCTTGTTATCGTTCGCACCACGGCCGGAACCCACTTCGAACCGCTTCACCTCTTTGCGAACCTGGCGGTCGGCGCCTCGGTGGTCCTCGGCCTGAAGCTGGCCGCCACAACTGCTGCAGTGGCTCTGGCTGGTTTGGTTGGCGACAACGACACTCGGGATGCTCGCTTTTTGGCTTTCGGAGCGGCATCGGCGGGGTTACTTTCCATGGTTTTTCTGAAGCACCCGGAAAATAGCCAGAACTATTTCTGGTACGCCGGGTTCCTATTTTGGATTCTGATTGGCGTCACCCTCTTCGTTTACCTGACGCGAAGTTTGCTCCTGATTCCTTCGATAACCGTGGCAATGTCGTTGCTAGGACTGCAGTTAGCAAATCATCCCCACCATCACCTCAGGCGTTTTTGGCTCATCAGCTTCGCGATTGGACTCGTCCTAATAATCGGGCAACTCGTTTGGCAGCAGCGCAGGAAAGCCCGCCGGTTTCTAGAGCTGACTCCAAAACTCATTGCCTTGGCTTCGATCGTCGTTCTTGGCCTTACGCCGC
>CAZLWT010000058.1:0-6987 GCA_964563325.1 uncultured Rhodoluna sp.
TTGCGCTTCTTCGCTCGATGCGGTGATTCAGGGCTCGCGGGCGATTGAGTCTGGCGATGCCAAAGTGATTCTCGCCGGTGGCGTCGAGTCGATGAGCCGCGCGCCCTGGGTGGTTGAAAAGACCGGCAAACCGTTCTTGGCGGTCGGCAACCAGACCATGTGGAACACATCAATCGGTTGGCGCATGACCAACCCGGCGCTTCCAAAACACTGGACCATTTCTAATCTTGAAGCGGCCGAAAAGATTGCCAGCGAACTTTCGATCACTCGAGAACACCAGGATGAGTTTGCCTTGCGCTCGCATGAGCTGGCTGCCGCGGCCTGGGCAAAAGGCATCTATGCGGGTGAAATCGTTCAGGTGCCAGGCCACGAACTGGCTCGAGATGAAGGCATTCGTGAAGCATCGTTGACTAGTTTGGCTGGTTTGAAATCACTGTCAGGGGCAGGTGGCACTGTCACAGCTGGCAATGCTTCGTCTATCAACGACGGCGCTTCTGCTGTTCTGCTTGGCGCCGAGGGTGCGTTCGACATCGAGCCGCTGGCGCGCGTTGCTGGTCGAGCCGCGCATGCCGTTGATCCCGATTACTTCACCATCGCGCCGATTGAAGCCGCTAATAAGGCGCTCGCCCGGGCCGGAAAAACCTGGGCCGAAGTTGACTTTGTGGAGCTAAACGAGGCCTTTGCGGCGCAGTCGTTAGCCTGCTTGCAAGGGTGGCCAGACCTCGACCCTGCCAAATTGAACATTCATGGTGGTGCAATCGCAATGGGTCACCCATTGGGGGCTTCAGGCGGGCGCATCATCTCTCACGCCGCTCATGAGCTCAAGCGTCGCGGTGGCGGCGTAGCAGTGGTCGCGGTGTGCATCGCGGTTGGTCAAGGCTTGGCAGTCGTTCTCGAACGATAAATGAGTCACTGGCTCAGTTGTTACGGCAGAGCACAACTTTGACAGAAAGACGGTATCGATGAAGTCAGGCAAGCCGGGAGAAGACCCCGCAGCGTTATCGGTCACCGCTCGTGCTCTGTCGGTGTTAGATGCCTTTGACACCAAGCATCGCCACCAAACCCTCGCCGCGATTGCTAGGCGATCTGGCTTGCCGATGAGCACCACGCACCGGTATGTAAACCAGTTGGTGGAAGCCAGTGCGCTCGTGCGCTGCAACGACGGCTCATATGAGATTGGAACAAAGCTCTGGCGTTTGGGGCTATTGGCTTCGGTTCACTCTGAACTTCGTGAACTTGCTTTGCCCTACATGGAAGACATATTTCAACTTGGAGTAGACACCGTTCAGGTTGCTGTGCTCGATGGTTTTCGAGCCCTTGTAATCGATCGGATTGCTGGAAGTCGAAGCATGTCGGTTATTAGCCGACCCGGAGTTCGACTGCCACTGCACGCTAGCGGTGTGGGAAAGGTGCTTCTAGCCTTCGGAAGCCAGCAGTTGCAGGAAGCGGTTTTTCTATCGCTTGACCGCATCACGGACCAGACCATCACCAACCAAAAGGTTCTTCAGGATCAGTTAGCCGAAATCAAGAAAACTGGCTTTGCTTCAACTCGCGAAGAACTCGCGGCCGGCGCTATTTCACTTGCTGTGCCGATTAGAGGGCAGGGTCAGCGAGTTGTTGCCGCACTTGGAATCGTTGTGCCCAACAAGCAAAACAACCTTAACCACCTGGTTCCAGTTTTGAAAGTTTCTGCAGATGCGCTGTCGCGAAAACTCATCAGTTCCGGACTCGGATTATAAAATCTTTCCACCCAGTGGAATAAATCAGGCGAAACTTGCCGCTCTCTAGTTGGCTTTTAAACAACCACTCGAAGAGGAATCGGTAGTCCTAATGGCAAAAGTTGTAACTTCAACACCACGCACCCCACTAGACGTCGTTGACGGCCTTGCCGAACTTGGCGTCGCCACCGTTCACGAAGCGCAGGGTCGCATCGGGCTACTGCATCACCGCCTTCGCCCAATCTTTCCAGCCAAGATTGCCGGTAATGCCCTTACCTGCGAGGTTGCCCCTGGCGACAACTGGTCAATTCACGTTGCCGTTGAGCAAGCCAGACCCGGTGACATCCTGGTGGTGACCCCAACCAGCCCTTGCGACGATGGATACCTGGGTGACCTTCTTGCCGACAGCCTATTGGCACACGGTGTTCGCGGTTTGATCATCGACGCCGGTGTTCGCGATGTTGCTACTCTCACCGAAATGGGATTCCCGGTCTGGCCAAAGGTTATTTGCGCGCAGGGGACCGTAAAGGCAACCCCGGGCAACGTTCAAACCCCCATCGTGATTGCCAATCAGCTGGTAAGTCCAGGTGACGTTATCGTCGCTGACGTTGACGGTGTTGTCGTGGTTCGTCGCGAAGATGCCGAATGGGTGCTGGCAAAGGGTCTTGAGCGCGAAGCAAATGAAGCTTCGAAGCGCAGTCGCTTGCGCGCCGGAGAACTTGGACTTGACATTTACAACATGCGCCCCGCCCTCGAAGCCAAGGGTCTGGTTTACGAGGAATACAAGTAAATGACCAGTACACAGCGAGCAATTCCAGGCGCTGTTATGCGCGGTGGCACATCCAAAGGCTTGTTCTTTCTGGCCAACGATTTGCCAGCCGACGAGGCAACCCGCAATCGAGTTTTGCTTGCGGCAATGGGTTCACCTGATGCTCGCGAAATCGACGGTCTCGGTGGCGGTCACCCCCTAACGTCAAAAGTTGCCGTGATCAGCAAGTCAGAGCGCCCAGGCATCGATGTTGACTACCTGTTCTTGCAAGTTTGGCCAGACCGAGCCGAAGTGAGCGACCAGCAAAACTGTGGCAACATTTTGGCGGCAGTCGGGCCATTCGCAATCGAACGCGGCTTGGTTGAGCCAGCTGGCGATGTCACTGCGGTTTCGATCTACATGGTAAACACCGAATCTAGGGCTACCGCCTTCGTTGAAACCCCTGGCGGGTTAGTGAACTACGCGGGCGAAGCCAGCATCGACGGTGTGCCGGGAACCCACGCGCCAATCAACATTAATTTCGAAGACGTTGCTGGCTCAAGCTGCGGAGCCCTGCTGCCCACGGGCAACGCGGTTGACATGGTTGATGGAATCGAAATCACCTGCATCGACAACGGCATGCCAGTGGTGTGCCTAAATGCCGCAGACTTTGACATCACAGGTTATGAGAGCCCTGCCGAGCTTGAAGCCAACACCGAGTTGAAGTCCAAGCTCGAAGCAATTCGGTTGAAGGCTGGCAAGCTCATGAACCTCGGCGATGTCACCAATAAAACGGTGCCCAAGATGAGCCTGCTGGCACCTGCGCAAAATGGGGGGTTGGTAAGCACCCGCACCTTTATTCCGCATCGGGTTCACGAGTCAATCGGGGTGCTCGGCGCAGTTTCGGTTGCCAGCGCCTGCATGCTCGCCGGCAGCGTGGCAGCGAAGGTCGCTGGTCTGAATAGCCAACAGTCAGACGTATTGGTTGAGGTTGAGCACCCAACCGGTTTTTTCACTGTTCAAATGCAGGTCGACTACTCGGCTCAGCAACCAGTCTTTACTAAGTCGGCTTTGCTTCGCACCGCGCGAATGCTGATGACCGGCAGCATTTTCGTTTCGAAATCAGTTTGGGAGTAATCGCATGATCATCGACATCCACGGCCACTACACAACTGCCCCAGAGCAGCACAACCAGTGGCGCATCGACCAGTTAGCCGCATTCAAGGCTGGACAACCGACTCCGCCGTATCCTGAGATTTCGGATGACACGATCCGTGAAACCATCGAAGGCAACCAGCTGCGCCTAATCAAAGAGCGTGGATCAGACCTGACGATATTCTCGCCACGCGCATCGGCGATGGGTCACCACGAGGGTGACCAGAGAATCAGCGAGGAATGGACTGTTGCCTGCAACAATCTCATCAAGCGTGTGGTCGACCTTTTTCCTGAGTACTTCGTTGGAGTAGCTCAGTTGCCACAGTCAACCGCCGCCGATTTGACCGCATCCATCGCTGAGTTGGAGCGTGCGGTGAATGAACTTGGCTTTATCGGTTGCAACCTGAACCCAGATCCAAGTGGTGGGCTTTGGAACAGTGTTCCTTTGACCGACAAGTTCTGGTACCCGCTCTACGAAAAGCTGGTTGAGCTTGATGTGCCAGCCATGATTCACGTTTCGGCAAGTTGCAACCCAAACTTTCACGCCACCGGCGCCCACTACATCAACGCCGACACCACAGCTTTTATGCAGTTGATTCAGGGGGACCTGTTCAAAGATTTCCCAACTCTAAAGTTCATCATTCCTCACGGTGGAGGTGCTGTGCCCTACCACTGGGGTCGTTACCGTGGCTTGGCCGACATGCTGAAGCAGCCTGACCTCAGCACCCACCTGATGAACAACGTGTTCTTTGACACCTGTGTTTATCACCAGCCGGGGATTGACCTGATGCTGAAAGTCATTGATAACAAGAACATCATGTTCGGATCAGAAATGATTGGAGCGGTTCGTGGCATTGACCCGCTAACCGGCAATTACTTCGATGACACCAAACGGTACATCGATGCCGCTGCTATCTCAGACGGAGAGAAAGCTAGCATTTTTGAAGGCAACGCCCGCCAGGTATTCAGCCGTCTCGGCGCGATTTTGAAAGAGCGTTACTGATGTCTGCAACGTTCACCAAAGACGCCGACTGGTTGGACTGGAACCCAAGCCCTTCGAAGCCAAAGTTTCAGGTTCCGGCTGGTGCAGTAGACGCGCACTGTCACGTGTTCGGTCCTGGCGAGGTCTTTCCATTCGCTGACGAGCGCAAGTACACGCCTTGTGATGCCAGCCGCGAACAACTCTTTGCTCTGCGCGACTTTTTGGGATTCGAGAAAAACGTTGTGGTGCAGGCAACCTGCCACGGTGCCGATAACTCAGCCCTGCTAGATGTTCTTGAGCACAGCGACGACCGCGCTCGCGGTGTGGTCACTGTCAAGCCAGACATTACTCACGCCGAACTCGAAAGGATGCACCAACTTGGAGTTCGCGCAGTTCGATTCAACTATGTGAAACGCCTCGTAAATCCGAAGCCCGATGACTACTACCGCGAAATCATCGAAAAGATTCGCCCGCTTGGTTGGCACGTTGTGCTCTACTTCGAGCCAGCAGATTTGGTTGAGCGTTTCAAGTTCTTTACCTCGCTTGGCGTTCCCGTTGTCGTCGACCACATGGGTCGCCCCGACGTGACTAAACCACTTGACGACCCAGATTTTGAGCTATACCTAAAGTTTGCCCGCGAGAACGATGTCTACACCAAGGTCAGTTGCCCAGACCGTCTGACGGTAACCGGCTCACCGCTCTATTTGGATGTGGTTCCGTTCGCCAAAGCCGTGGTCGAAGAATTCAGCGACCGCGTTCTCTGGGGCACCGACTGGCCACATCCAAATATGAAAAAAGAAATGCCAGATGATGGCATTCTTGTTGACTACGTACCCTCGATTGCGGTCACACCGGAACTGCAGCAAAAGCTGCTGGTCACCAATCCAAATAAGTTGTACTGGAGCTAATGATGAAACCAGATTTCGAGCAGTTTAAGGATATTCCTGGCACCACAATATTCACTATTGAAAAGGCTCGCATTGGTTTCTGGCTAAACCAGTTCTGTATGAGCCTGCGCATCGAAGCCAATCGCAAGAGGTTTCTGGCAAACGAGCGCGAATACCTGGATGAGTGGCAGATGACCGAGGAGCAAAAGCAGGCGGTGCTCGACCGCGATTTCCAGCGCATGCTCGATCTCGGTGGCAATGTTTATTTTTTGTCGAAGATCTTTGCCTCTGAAGGCCTGTCGTATGTTGAAGCGGTAAGCACGATGACCGACCAGACTCTAGAGGAATATAAGCAGATGATGATTGACGGTGGTCGCAGTCCCGACGGTTGGCGTTCCAAGAATGAAAGGGGTGAGGCATAATGGCAAAAATAACAGGTGGAATAAGCACCAGTCACGTGCCTGCCGTTGGTGCAGCGGTTGACATGCGTCGCGAGGGCGAAGCGTATTGGAAGCCAATGTTCGAGGGGTACGAGTTTTCGAAAAAGTGGATGAGAGACAATACTCCTGACGTGGCCATAATCGTTTACAACGACCACGCTTCCTACTTTGGCATGGAGATTATGCCAACTTTCGCGATTGGTCTAGGAGACAAGTTCGAGATTTGCGATGAGGGCTACGGGGCTCGCCCAGTGCCAGTTGTCGAGGGCGCCCCAGAGATGGCGACACACATCGCTGCCTCGCTAATCACCGATGACTTCGACATGACGATTCTCAACGTTCTTGAGGTTGACCACGGTCTAACAGTTCCGATGTCACTGATGTTCGGCACTCCTGACAAGTGGCCAACCAAAGTCATCCCATTGGCGGTAAACGTTGTGATGTACCCCCAGCCATCTGGTGAGCGTTGCCTATCGCTGGGCAAAGCAATTCGTCGCGCGGTTGAACAGTTTGATGAAGACTTAAATGTTCAGATTTGGGGAACCGGTGGCATGAGCCACCAAATTCAAGGCGCTCGTGCAGGTTTAATCAACGAACCATGGGATCGCAAGTTCATGGATGACCTCGTCAATGACCCAGAAAACCTGCAGTACAAGCCACACTTGGAATACATGATTGAAGCTGGCTCTGAAGGCGTCGAATTGATTATGTGGCTGGTAATGCGCGGAGCCCTGGGCGACAAGGTCGATGAGGTTTACCGTTTTTACCATGTCCCGGCGTCGAACACCGCTGTCGGTCACCTGATTTTGACTCCAAAGGATAACTAATGACCGTGAACCTTGCAGTGGTTGGTCTTGGTGCATTCGGCATTAAGCACCTAGACGCACTAACCAACATTGCCGACGCCAACATTCTTTACGTGGGCCACAGCAAGCAAGACGTGGCCGACGAGGTGGCGGCTAAGTATGGCGCTAAGCGAGGCTTTGCCGACTACGCCGAACTTCTAGCGCAGCCAGACCTTGACGGCGTGATTCTTGCCACCCCAACCCAGATGCAC
>CAZLWT010000058.1:6997-7740 GCA_964563325.1 uncultured Rhodoluna sp.
ATCAGACGATTCAGGCTCTGCGCGCTGGCAAGCATGTGCAGGTTGAGATTCCGATGGCAGAAAACCTAGCTGGGGTTCAAGACATCGTGAACGTTCAGCAGGAAACTGGGCTAATCGCAATGGCTGGTCACACTCGCCGCTTCAATCCATCGCATCAGTACCTGCACAATAAGTTCAAGGCTGGTGAACTTTCGATTCAGCAGATGGACGTTCAGACCTACTTCTTCCGACGAAGCAACATGAATGCGTTAGGCAAGCCACGCTCTTGGACCGACCACCTGCTTTGGCACCACGCCGCTCACACCGTCGACCTATTCCAGTACCAGACTGGTGAAAAGGTGGTCAAGGCTAACGCGATACAAGGCCCAAAGCACCCCGAATTGGGGATCGCGATGGATATGTCGATTCAGCTTCAGAGCGAATCGGGAAAGATTTGCACCCTTTCGCTCTCGTTCAACAACGATGGCCCGCTCGGTACCTTCTTTAGATACATCTGCGACAACGGCACATACATCGCGCGCTATGACGACCTAGTCACGGGTAAAGAAGAGCCAGTGGATGTGTCGAAAGTGGATGTTTCTATGAACGGCATCGAGTTGCAAGATCGCGAATTCGTTGCTGCGATTCTTGAGGGTCGCGAACCAAACGCAAGCGTGGCTTCGGTTCTGCCTTGCTACCTAGTGCTCGACCAGTTGCAGCAGCAACTTGAGTACTAAGAAATTTAGTCACTGAGGTCGGCAAAC
>CAZLWT010000059.1:0-7726 GCA_964563325.1 uncultured Rhodoluna sp.
GGAACAGCAGCAGGTGAAGCTGATTTTGCCAAGCCTGAATGTCGGGGTGTTTGAGTCGTTCAGCAACCAGAGAGTCGAGCTCTTCTTTCGAATACTTTACGATCATTCGAGACTTCACTTGATCAGTGAAGGCCCAACCCGAATCGCCACCGTGCCCCTCGCGTGCAGCCCGGGGCATGAACCAAAGCACTCTGCCGTGATACGTGGTCTCGTAAAAGTCGTAGTGTCCGCCGCTCACGAAAATTGCCTTCAGGTGCGGTGGGCGTTCGGCAGCAGCCAAAACCTGCATTGAGCCAAAGTACGAGATTCCAATCATGCCCACGTTTCCATCGCACCAAGGCTGAGCGGCAACCCACTCGATAAAGTCGTATGCATCTTGACCGAGCGACACTCCCCCTGCGTTGTAGTTGCCGATGTGCTCGCCCTCTGAGTCACCACTGCCTCGTAAGTCACCGATTACATGCGCGTAGCCCTCGCCCACCACTCGTGCGATGTCGCCAGCTTCGATGCAACCATCCCACATTGGGCTCGGCCTCTTTTGCGGTGGCATGGTTAGTGCGAGGGCCTGAAGTTCTTTTCCGTACGGGCTGAGCGCTACTAGCGCTGGGCGTGGCTTGTTGTCAGGGGAGGTGTAAACATCGGCGGCTAGCTGCACGCCGTCTCGCATCGGCACGCGAAGGTTCTTCTTAATCGAGATGGTTTGTCCACCGGCATTCCAGTTGATTGAATCGGTCATCTGATTCGAACCTTTCGCATCGTTGCTGTTTAGATTAGATCAAAAACTAATCAAGCAAACTATCCTTTATCATTTTATTATACTAATGTCATAATCTATCGATAGGAAGTGCAATGGCGCAACAGGTAGCGGTTCATCCACTAGTTTCACCCTGGGGTCGCTTCGGGCTATACAGTTACCTAATCGATAGCCCCGAACTCGCAATCGTCGACACGGGCATTGCCACCTCACCAGCTGAGGGAATGGGACCCGCCCTTGAAAAGCTGGGTAGGCGCATCGAAGATGTCAAATGGATTCTGCTGACTCACGGGCACATCGACCACTTGGGCGGGGCCAAAGCGCTTTGGGAACTCACTGGCCGTCGCGCCCAAGTTGTGTTGCACGAATCCGATGCGCCACTGCTGCGTTCACGCGCATCGCATGTTGACCTCTACAAGGCCGTGCGCGCCCAATATTTGAACAACCCAAACGCGATTGAAGAGCAAACCCGGGTGGCCAATAACGCAATCTCGGGTGAGATGGAGCCAACGATGCTAGTTCGCGGTGGCGAAAAGATTTCACTCGGTGGCGACGTGACTGTTACCGTGCACTCGATTCCCGGGCACACAGCAGGTTCGGTGGCATACGTGATTGACGGTCAGAATGATGTTTTCGTGGGCGACTCGGTTCAAATTCACGGTGCCGCTAACGGATTCCCAGGCTACGAAGACCCCATCGCCTATCGTGCCAGCCTGCTGCACCTGGCAAACGATGTGCGCCCGGCCCGATTGTTTCTAGGTCACCCATACCGAGGTAGCGATGGCGTTGCTTTTGGAGTAGAACTTGATCAAGAAGCGACCAACCGTGCCCTTCGCGAGAGCATTGAGATTGAATCGCGAGTAGCTGCCGCGGCACAGCATGCGCTGGCTGCCGGGTTGCAAGCAACCGATTCGCCCTACAGCCCATTCGAGCAAGTTGCGCTTGAGTTTGGCTACACTGGCGACCCAACACTTGAGCCTTCGCCGTTTTTCACCACTCTGCACGGATACCGAGCAGCCTACGAGGCTAAATAAAGTTAGGTTTATTGACCAAGAAAGTCAGCAATGACTTCGAACACGCCAGAATATTCAGGCAGCCAAGAAAAATACTGAACGAATCCGTGGGTTGCGCCCTCATACCGAATTAGCTCGGCTTCAACGCCAGCTTGCTGAAGTCGCTTGGCATAAGCCTCGCCCTCATCGCGCAACGGATCGTATTCGGCGGTAATGATGAGGGATTTTGGAAGCCCGGCTAGGTTTTCGCGCTTGATTGGGGAAACCAGCGGGTCGGCAGGGTTGGCTCCACTGTCAATGTAGAAAGAGTTGTGTGGTTTGAGAGCAATGGTCTCAAGGCCTTTGCCAACCGCGTTCTCACGAAGTGACGGCCAGCGATCGACGTCAAAGTCCAAATCCAGCGAGGGGTAAAGCAGTATCTGGTGTGTTATTGCCTCTAGCCCGGCGTCTTTAGATTTGGCAGTCACGGCAGCGACATACGTCGCGCCCGAGCTATCCCCTGCGAGCGCTAGTTTTTTGCGGTTGAACTTGAGCGCCGTCGCGTTGTCGATGACCCATCGGACCACTCCGTAGCAATCGTTCAAACCGGCCGGAAAGGCAGCCTCTGGCGCCAGCTGGTAGCCAACCGAAATAACCTTGAACCCGGTGGTATTTGCCAGAGAGCGGGCGATTGAGTCGTGAGTGTTCAGGCTGCCCGAAAAGAACGCTCCACCGTGAACGTAAATCAACACGTTGAAACTCTGATCTTCACTAGGCGTATAGACCCGAATAGGCACTTCGCCGAACTCGGTCTTAGCAATCTGGTCTTCGACCTTGTAAACAGGTAGGCGTTCTGCCAGCGGAGGAACATGCGATTCACCATCAGCGCGCCATGCAGCAACATCGGGCGCCGTGGCATCTGATGGTGGCAAGGTGCTTAGAAAACCTGCAATCTGCGGGTGAACCGGCATGTTTTACTCCTCTTTAATAGACGAGGCCAGTGGCCCCATCACGACTTCTAAGACCAGCGCTATTAGCGCTGTGACTGCTGACCCGGGAAGGCGGTCTCGATGGCGTCTGGGTCCCATGACTGACGTGAAATCATCTGAAGTTCATCGGTTACTGGCTTTCGGTCGGCCTGATAGAGATCTAGAGCCTGGGCGACCGAGTCTGCCTTGAGCAATGCCTTAGCCAAACCATCGGCGTCCATCACGGCGGTGTTCGCGCCCTGACCTTGGTGCCAGAGCATTGCGTGAGCCGCGTCACCGAGGAGCGCGATGCTCTTGGTGTGCCAGTTATCCACTGGGTCAATGTCATAACCCGAACGGCTGTTTACGGCATCAAGGTCTAGGTTGCGAGTGATCTCAATCAAGCGCGGGTCGAAGCCTTCGAGCTTGCGAATCAGGTAATCCTTGGTGATTACCGGGCTCCATGCATCGTCATCTGACAAAACGGTTATGTCGAATGAAACCTGGTTGCGGTGAAGCAGTGGCAAGAAATAAATCATCGTGCCCTTTTCATTCATGAATAAACGCAGGTCACCGTCGGTAATCATTCCCTCGGCATCCTTTGCATCAATGACGACACGGTAGGCATGGGTGCGAGCGAATACCGGTGGCTTCTGAGAGAACAGCTTGTTGCGCACCAGAGAGCGAATACCATCAGCCGCAATCACCATGTCGGCGGTTACCTCAGTACCGTTGGCGAAGGTAAGGGTTGCGCTGTCGCCGTTGTCAACGATATCGGTCAGCTTGTGACCAAGAACCAGGACTCCTTCTGGCAGCACGTTGCGAAGAGCATCGATAAAGTCTGCACGGTGAATCATGCGGGTGTAGTTTGGCTCATCCCAGTTATGGATTTCAGGCCATTCTTCGGTGAAGATCTCGTGACCGGCTTCGTTCATGATGCGAAAGCGCTCGCTCGGTGAACTAACAGCGGCAATCGCATCGAAAGCGTCGTAGTCGCGAAAGAACTGAACGGTAGAAGGGCGAAGACCGATGCCAGCACCAACTTCTGTTATGCCTTCGGCTTGTTCGTAAACCTTAACGTCCAAGCCAAGTTTGCTCAGGGCTAGCGCAGCCGCGGCTCCGCCGTAGCCGCCGCCAACGATGGCCACCTTGATATTTTTGAGCTGTTCGCGGTTCATTCTTTTCCTTTCCGAAGAGCGAGCATCTTTGCCACGTTCTGTTTGTGAGCTGAGTTATTTAGTTTTTAGTTGGCTTAGACGTGAAGTGACAAAAAGTCAGCTGGATTCTCGACGAAGATTTTATTGATTGTGGCTTCATCCATGCCGGCATTTCGCAGGTCTGGCATAAGTGTTTCGAATATGTAGTTGACGGTGTGACCCTTTACTCCAGGCCATCCCAGAGGAGAGCAGTTGGCATCGGCCGAAGCCATAACACGATCGATGTTCCCTTCCCCGATGAAGCGCAAGAAGTGATCCAAGCGCTCTTTACGCGGGCGAGCCCAGAATGGTGGGTCTGGAAGTTCGGTTTCGTAGCCGAAGGTGTCGAAGCCGATTCTGCCACCCTGACTGGCAATCCAGCTGTCGCGAGTCTTTTCGGCGTTAACGCCGTCATCCACGTGTCCAAAGACCACGCGGTCTAGTGGCAGGCCCTCCTCGTTGAAGATGGCAATTGAAGTTTCGGCGTCGATCGCCAAGTGCGTCAGAATTCCCACCCCGGTGGACAACGACGCTCGAGCCGCCGCACGATAAATGCGCTTGTCTAGTTCGGTCATCTTGCCACCGCGGCTTACACCGACCTTGATGATTCCAGCGCGGCTGCCCGTGTTGCCTATGCCAACCGTTATTTCGTGCTCAAACTGTTTGGTGAGATATTCAACGCTGGCCCTAGCAAAGTGGGCAAGTGCTGTGTCACCGCCGACAAAACCGGTGCAGGCAATGATGTGAACCCCCGTTTTAGCTGACAGGCTTTTGTAGTAGTCAACGTCGCGACCATTACATATGCCGGTGGCGTCTACGAAGGTTTGACCCCCCAGTTCGCGAAACCTACGCAGTTTCGGCACGGTTTCTTCATAGGCCTGCTCTGGTGTTTTGTACCACTTTAAGTCAAGCTCGCTGCCGGGCATTCCATAACCGATGTGCTCGTGAATGGCAACGATTCCCAGTTGCTCGGCCGAGACGGTGCCCAGTACGGTGTTTACTCTCGACATTAGAGCCCCTTCACTGTTAGTAGGTTGGCAGGGTTCTGCACCAGGATGCGTTCGATGGCATCAGCGTCAACACCCGCCGCCGCAAGCTTCGGCACAAAATCGGTTAGAACCTGCGAATAAGAATGTGGAGCCTCTTCAACTTCAAAACCCTTGGCAACGCCCACAGCGTTTGCAGAAAGCAAAATTTGCGATTCATAGCCAGCACGGATGAGCTCGAGAACCAACGCGACACGCGCCTGGTCGTTGATGTAATCCGCGTTGTGGTTTTGACCAATGTGGTCGATGGCAACGTATGCGCCAAGGGCAGCAATTTCTTGCGGGCTTGATGCGGCAACTGCGCTGGATCGATCTAGGTGGCCGACGGCAATTCGGTTCGCGGGCAAGCCCTCTTCGAGCAGGTGCTTGATTTCGGCCAGCGCGTCGACGCCGAAGCGAATTGACACCGCAACTCCGGTTGCCAGCGAGGTGTGAGCTGCGCCTTTGTAAAGACTGATTTCGGTGGGGGTCACACCATTTCGGTCAGCCTCGATGACGATTACCCCGGCTGGCTGACGTCTTTCTAGGCGAGGAATGACCATGCCATCGGTGATCTCTTTGCCAAACAGGTCAGCGAACTTTTCAGCTGGCCAAGGCGTGGGTGGATTGGTCTGGGGGGTTAGAAAGTAGCCGCCCAGGTTTTCTTCCGGGCCCATTCCAGTTGAAGCAACAATGTGCACACCAGTTGATTTAGAAAGCGCCTCGAGCAGAGGCAGGTCGCGACCGTGGAACATTCCGGTGGTGTCAACAACAGTGCCGCCACCGCTTGATTTGAATGCTTTGAGCTTGCCAGCCAGGATCTCAAAGATCTCGGCTCGGTCAATATTGATGTCATATGCATACTGCGCGCCCGGAACAACCGAGAGTAACGACTCGTGCACTGCAACAACGCCGATTTGTTCTGGAGCAACTGGCCCCAGAACCGTATTCACCGCTCCGTTGCGGTGAACTCTTTCGTCTGCCATTCTGCTGACCTCTCCCCGACTCAGCACATAACTGTATGCCGGATAAAGTCACTTTACACAATGTCGTGTTTATTTACACTTAGTCTTACGAAATCGTTACGCACCGGTAATGAAGTGGTATTTAAACTCGTCCGGTCGGTGAATCGCAGTGCGCCATCCGGTTGGAACGCCGCCCTTTTGAAAAAAGAGAGTGTCAATCACCAAAAGCGGGCTTCCCTCATCAACCTGCATGATTGCCGCGTGCTCGGCCGTGGCGGAGGTGGCCCAGGCCTCATGCTCGGCACGGTCAAGCGCTATGCCGTGGCGCAACTCAAGCAAGTGAAGCGCTGAACCGCCATCGTCCAATTCGGCTTCGGTGGGCAGGAAATCTGCCGGCGACCTGATATAAATGTCGTTCTCGGCAAAGGGCAGATTGTCGCAGGTGATTAGTCGGCTGAAGTGCAACACTTTCTCACCGTCATTGAGACCGAGCTTCTGCGCAACCTCAGTTGGCGCCTCAACCCGTTCGATCCCCGACACCTTCGACTTTGGGTGAAGCCCGCGCTCAACAAGGTATCGATAGAGGTCGCCGGGCTTTAAATCGGCAGGGCGGTCAACCTTCACGCCGGTAACTGGAAAAGTACCTTTACCCTGCTTGCGATAAACCAAACCTTCGATACTCAACTCTTTTAAAGCCTGACGAATCGGCGCCAAACTCACGCCAAAGCGTTCAATAAGCTTGGCCTCGGTCATCGGCTCCTGACTGGCTACCGACCCTGAAGTGATTTCGGTGCGAAGGATGTCAAGAATCTGTCGATAGAGCGGCACTCCAGATGAAGCATCGATTTCGAGATTTGCCATTTTCGTTTACCCGTTCGTTTGGTGTTCAGACTCAATGTTCAGCCGACACAATTCTCTCGCAGCCGCCCTGGTTATCCAACTATTGGCGCCTGAACACTTAGTGCTCTTAGTTTGGGAATCGGAATGCGGTAGTTGATTGACACAGCGGTTCCGGTGCCATCAGCGTTTTGCCATCGTAATAGCGACGGCTCAACGCCTGGTTCGCCCTCGACATAATCGGGCCTCCCCTCCAATGGCAGGTTTCCACAGGCTTTGAGGTTTAGCCCAAACTGCTCGGTCCAGAAATACTGCTGAAAACTTAACTCATCGGTTTCGTCGCCTTGAAGCAGAGCGCGAGCAGCAACCTTGGCTTGCTCAATCGCACTGGTCCACAACGGAATTCTCTGGTGACCATTTGCCGTTGGAATGGCGGCCACATCGCCCGCGGCAACAATGTTGCTTGTGAGACGACCACGGGTGTCCACTTGGAGCTCACCGTCAATCAGCAAACCTGAATCGGCCAGCCAAGAGGTATTTGGCACATCGCCGATGGCTGTGATTATTAGCTCAGCTGAAACTACTGTGCCGTCTTCAAGCACGACCTCGCGCAGGTGACCATTAGCCCGCACATCGCAGGCAAAAGGCGCGATGAACTTGACGCCCTCACGCTCGGCCGCGGCAATAAAAATGTCGCCCAGATAATCGCCGAGACTTGCCAGCAACGGCTTACGGCGAGGAATCACGGTCACGGAGCTGCCGGCAGCGGCACAACTCGATGCCAACTCCATACCCAATACTCCGGCACCAATCACGATAACGCTTGGCTTGCTCTTTAGCTCATCGCGCAATCGCAAGGCATCTTCAACGTTTCTAAGGGTGAGTTCGAGATCGAGATCCTCACGAATCTTGCGTGGATGAATTCCGCTCGCTATGACCAAACCGTCGTAGTGCAGTTGCTGACCATTTTCGAGATTGAGCAGTTGTTT
>CAZLWT010000060.1:0-7693 GCA_964563325.1 uncultured Rhodoluna sp.
AGGGAATCAAAATTCCAGATGACCTCAGCATCATCGGTTTTGACAATATCTTTGGCTCCGATTTCACCAGCCCGCCGTTGACCACGGTTCAACAGCAACTTGACAGGGCAGGGGCAGACGGCGTCACGGCTCTGCTGCAGTTGCTCGACAACGAAGACATGACCGCGGAGGATGTCAAGCAGCCCGATTACGAGGCCAGTTTGTTGCTTCGGGGCTCGACCAGCAAGGCTAAGACGGTCTAATAATGTTCAAAATAACGATTCGCTACCAACTGCCCGAAAGTTTTGGCAACCGATTGACAAAATGCCAGAAATTTAGTCAAATTGGAGCATGGAGATGAAGTTGAAGCAGAGCGAGGGCAGGTTATTGCCCACCGAACCAACTCTTCGAGCGATAGCCGAAGAGCTCTATGGCTCGGTCATGAACCTTCCAATTATTTCGCCTCACGGTCACGTTGATCCGCAGATGCTGGTCAGGAACCAACCCTTCAGCAACCCAGCCGAGCTATTCATTTATTCGGATCACTACGTGACCAGAATTCTGCACGCTAATGGGGTCAGTCTTGAGGAGTTGGGCAAGTCGCCGAGCCCTGAGCCACGCAAAGTCTGGAAGATTCTCTGCAGCAACTGGCACCTTTTTGCCGGCACCTCGAGCGGGTATTGGCTCAATCATGAGTTCTCCACGCTTTTCAACATCACCGAAACCCCAAGCGCAGACAACGCCGATGACTTGTATGACCACATCAGTGCCGAGTTGCTTGAGCCTCGCATGCTGCCTCGCGCCCTATTCGATAGTTTCCAGATCGAATTCCTGGCAACCACCGATGACCCTTGTGATGACCTCTCGGCGCATCAAGCTCTCGCCAACGACCCAAGTTTCAAAGCCCGCGTGGTTCCAACTTTTAGACCGGACGCCTATCTGGATCCGCGTCATCCAAAATTTATCGAGAATGTGCAGCGCCTCATCGAGGTCACCTCTAGGGATTCGACCACTTACGCAAACTTCATTGCCGCACTTGAAGAGCGTCGAGCGTTCTTCATTTCAAATGGCGCGGTCAGCAGCGACCACGGGGTTTATGAACCGTACACGACCTGCCTAAGTGAAGCCGAAGCCAAGGAACTATTTGATCTGGCCATGAAGGGTGAGCTGTCAGAGTTGGCCGCCCGAGAGTTTGCTGGGCATATGCTCTGCGAGATGGCACGCATGAGTTGCAACGATGGATTGGTTATGACCATTCATGCCGGCGTTTATCGCAACCACAACAGCCAGACGTTTGCCAAGTACGGCGCCGACACCGGGCATGATATTCCGGTCAGGGCAGAATTTGTGAACAACCTGCGGCCGTTGCTCGAGTCTTACGGGTTGAATCCAAAATTGCAGGTCATCCTGTTTTCACTAGATGAAACAACCTGGTCACGTGAGATTGCACCGTTAGCTGGCTTTTACCCGAGTGTTTATGTTGGTGCTCCGTGGTGGTTTCTTGACGCTCCTGACTCTGCCATGAGGTTTCGCGAGGCAACCACCGAGATCGCCGGTTTTTATAAGGGCTCTGGGTTCATCGACGACACGAGGGCGTTCTTGTCAATCCCGGCTCGACACGATATGGCCCGTCGAGTTGATTGTGCCTATCTAGCTCGCTTGGTTGCCGAGGGTCGAATCACCATGCAGCAGGCCGAGCAAATAGCCATAGACCTTGTAGTTGCGATTCCTAAGAAAGCGTTCAAGCTATGAAACTCAATCGGGCGAATCTAGCCACCCTGAATCACTCGGAAACCACGAAAGCCAGCGAACGCATCGTGCACATCGGCCTTGGCGCCTTTCATAGGGCTCATCAGGCTTGGTACACCGATCGAGTCGATCTTGACCAAAACTGGGGAATCGTTGCCTTCACCGGCCGCAGCCCAGAAGCTGCTCAGACTCTTGCCGAGCAGGACGGTCTTTATACCCTCATAACCCGCGATTCACTCGGCGACAGTTTTCAAATTATCGATTCGATAGTTCGTGCCGAAGACGGAAATGACACCGAGGCTTTGGTGGCTGCAATTTCTAGCCCGGAAACCGCCATCGTCACCATGACGATCACCGAGGCTGGCTATGGAATGGACGCGGCTGGAGGGGTCGATGTAGAGAATCCATCGCCGGCTCTGGCCAAGCTTGCCCTTGCTCTAGAGAATCGCCGGCTTGAGAACGGGCTTGGAATCGCCGTCATCTCCTGTGACAATATGCCTTCGAATGGCGCGATGCTAAAAACCGCCATGACGCAACTATTTGCCGGTTTCGGCCAGGCTGCGGTTGACTGGTTGACCGAAAAGGTTTCATTCGTGAGCACCTCGATCGATCGGATAACCCCGAAGAGCACCGACGAAGACGTGGCCATGGTGCACCGAGCCTCTGGTTGGCAAGACGCCTCACCCGTGGTGACCGAACCGTTCAGCGACTGGGTGCTCGAGGGCGACTTTCCGCTTGGTCGGCCTCAGTGGGAGCGAGCTGGCGTAAAGTTTGTCGCCAACATCGAACCCTTTGAAAATCGCAAGTTGTGGTTGCTTAATGGCTCACACTCGCTCCTGGCCTACTTCGGTCAACTGCGCGGTCACGAAACCGTGGCCGAGGCCATCGATGATTCCGAGTGCCTAAGAGCGGTTGAAGATTACTGGGATGAGGCCGCGGCCCACCTGCTGGAGGAGGGCTTGGATGTTGCCAACTACCGTGCCGCACTCTTGGAGCGTTTTCAGAATTCTCGAATCGCACACCGACTGGCACAAATCGCTATCGATGGATCAACCAAACTGCGGGTGCGAATCGCACCGGTGGCTAGGGCAGAGTTGGCTGCCGGGCGCAATGCTGCAGCCTGCGCAAAGGCAGTTGCCAGTTGGGTTGACTATGTGCTGACGACCGACAACCTAAAGGACTCACAGTCGGTAACAATCAGCCAGGCCCTTGAGGGAAGCAAAATCGGTCTCGAGCAGCGACTGGTTTCGGTGAGTGACCTGCAACTGGCTAATAACAACGAGTTCATGGGCTTGGTTCTAGAGCAGCTGAGCAATCAAGATTTTAACCAAAATGGCAACCGTTTGCCAATAACCTTCTGAAGGGAAGAAAATTGCTAAAGCCACAAACTAGTTCAACCAGAGAAACGCTCAACCTCGATGGGCTTTGGAACTTCAAAGTCGACTTCCAAGACGAGGGCTTCGCCTCTTCCTGGGCGACAACCAAGCTAGACACCAACTTGCAGGCGGCAGTGCCGGCAAGCTACAACGAGCTTTTTACCGACCCAAAGATTCGCAACCACATTGGTTGGGTTTGGTATCAGCGCACCGTGCGCGTGCCACGCGGTTGGCAGGACGAACGAGTCTTCGTTAGAGCCGACAGCGCAACGCATGAGGGCATCATCTTTGTTAACGGTGTCGAGGTGGTTAGGCACTCCGGTGGATATATGCCATTCTAGGCAGACATCAGCGCCCACGTAAAGGCTGGCGAAGAGTTGACTCTTACTGTTGCAGTGAGCAACCTGCTAACTAACGAAACCATCCCACCGGGTCGCGTTTCGACCAAGACCAATGGAGAGAAGCAACAGGACTACCTGTTTGACTTCTTTAACTACTCGGGTCTCGCTAGATCGGTATGGCTGTACTCAGCCCCCAAGACCAGACTTGCCGACATCACAGTTGTGACCGGTTTCGAGGGAATCATTGGAACCGTTGACTACACAACCGAAATAATCGGTGATGCCAAAGGTGAGGCCGAGGTTTCGGTGACGCTGTTCGATGAATCTGGGGCTGAAGTAGCCACTGCTGCGGGCGCAAGCGGCCAGCTGAAAATCTGGGACGTTCGACTGTGGCAGCCCGGTAACGCCTACCTTTACAACCTGGTGGTAACCACGTCAGTAGCCGGTGTGCCGATTGACTCATATTCGCTCAACGTGGGCGTGCGCACCGTTGAAGTTCGCGGAAACCAGTTCCTAATCAACAAGGAACCCTTCTACTTCACCGGTTTTGGAATGCACGAAGACCACGTTGTCAAGGGCAAGGGTCACGACAACTCCTTCATGGTCAACGACTTCGAACTCATCAAGTGGATTGGCGCAAACTCCTTCCGCACCTCGCACTACCCATACTCGGAAGAAGTTATGGACTACGCCGACCGTCACGGAATCGTGATCATTGACGAAACCGCCGCGGTTGGTCTCAACCAGAACTTCGCCTCGATGTTTGGTGGGCCAACACTGCCAACCTTCGGCCCAGAAACCGCCAATGAAAAAACTCAGGCGCGACTGCTTGAGGCAACCCGCGAGCTTATCGCGCGTGACAAAAATCATCCATCGGTGGTTCTTTGGTCAATCACCAATGAATCAGAAACTGGTGTTCCAGAGGCCGTTGACTTCTTCAAGCCGGTCTTTGACCTTGTTAGGCAACTCGACCCAACCAGACCACACACGTACATCAACGTGATGACCGAACCCTTTGGCAAGTGTTTGGTTGCCCCGCTCGCCGACGTGATCTGCCTAAACAGGTATTTCGGTTGGTACGAAGACCACTACGACCTGGCAAACGCCAAGTTGCACTTTGAAGCCGAACTAAAAGGCTGGACCGAGAAGTACAACGTGCCATTCATAATCACCGAGTACGGCGCCGACACCCTGCCTGGAGGTCACAGCATTCACGGGCTTCCTTGGAGCGAGGAATACCAGGTTGCCTACCTCGAGATGAACCACGGCGTTTTTGACAAGTTCCCAGGAGTGGTCGGTGAGCATGTCTGGAACTTTGCAGACTTCATGACCAAGCCAGGCATCTTTAGGGTGCTTGGAAACAAAAAGGGCATCTTTACGCGCGATCGCCAGCCAAAATCGGCAGCCAATGTATTGCGCTCTCGCTGGACCGCTTTGAATAACACCAAACCAAACGACAACTAACAACGAAGAATCTGAAGAAGGAACCTGAGATGAAAATTGCAAAAGCTGAAGTCTTCGTGCACTCACCTGGACGAAACTTTGTTACCCTGCGAATCACAACCGACGATGGATTGGTGGGTCTTGGTGACGCTACGGTTAACGGGCGCGAGTTGGCCGTGGCTTCATACCTGCGCGATCACCTAGCCCCGATGTTGATCGGTCGTGACGCCCACAACATCGAAGACACCTGGCAGTATTTCTATCGTGGCTCCTACTGGCGTCGCGGGCCAATCACCATGACGGCAATTGCCGCAATCGATATGGCGCTTTGGGACATCAAGGCCAAGGCCGCCAACATGCCCCTTTATCAGTTGCTCGGTGGTGCTAGCCGCGATGGTTGCTTGGCCTATGGGCACGCTTCTGGTCGAGAGATTCCAGAAATCTTTGACTCGATTCGCGAACACCAAGAAAAAGGCTACAAAGCCATTCGCGTTCAAACCGCTATCCCAGGCCTAAATTCGGTCTACGGAGTGGCGGCTTCGGCTAACGCGACGGCTGGTTCAGGAAACGGAAAGGGTGCCTCATCGGCGCGCTATGACTATGAACCGGCTCGCCGGTCAACGGTTCCCGTTGAAGAAGAGTGGGATACCCGCGCCTATTTGAACTACATTCCATCGGTGTTCGAAGCTGTGCGAAACGAGTTCGGCCCTGATCTGCCACTGCTGCACGATGGTCACCACCGGTTGACGCCAATTCAAGCGGCTCGACTGGGTAAGTCACTTGAACCCTACGACCTCTTTTGGCTAGAGGATTTGACCCCGGCCGAGAACACAGATGCGTTTCGATTGATTCGTCAACACACCACAACACCTTTGGCGGTTGGCGAGATCTTCAACACCATCTATGACTACAAGAACCTGTTTGAAGAGCAGCTCATTGACTATGTGCGCTCGCCGGTTAGCCACGGTGGCGGAATCACGCCATTGAAGAAGATCTTCGACTATGCCGCCGTTTATCAAATCAAGTCTGGTGTGCACGGCCCAACCGATGTTTCACCAATCGGTCACGCGGCCTCGCTGCACTTGGGAATGGCTATCCACAACTATGGAATCAGTGAATATATGCAACACTCGGCTGATACCAACGATGTGTTCCAGCCAGAATACACCTTCTCAGACGGGCTCATTCGACCAGGTACTTCACCTGGACTGGGTGTGTCATACGACGAAAAGCTAGCCTCTCAGTTCGAATACGAATCAGCATATTTGCCAGTCAACCGGCTAAAGGTTGACGGCACGATGCACGACTGGTAAACCGAACCGTGATTACGCGACACCGGAGGCACCCATGACCGACTATCAAGTGGTTGTTATGGGCGTCTCCGGTTGCGGCAAAAGCAGCGTCGGAAAGTTATTGGCGCAGGAAATCGGTGCCAAATTTGTCGATGGTGACGACCTGCACCCCAAGGCCAATATCGAAAAGATGGCGGCCGGGGTTTCTCTAAATGACCAGGACCGTTGGCCTTGGTTAGATTTGGTTGGCCAGACCCTTGCCGATTCAAGCAGCATCGTGGTGGCTTGCAGTGCACTCAAGAGAAGCTATCGCGATCGCATTTTATTAGCCGCACCAAACACCTGGTTTGTGCACCTCGATGGCAGCGCCGAATTGTTGGCTGATCGAATGAACTCAAGAGGCAGCCACTTCATGAAGCCTGCGATGCTCGAGAGTCAGTTGTCGACTCTCGAACCGCTTGCTGAAGACGAACCCGGCATGGTTTATGACATTTCGCAGCCACCAGCAGACATTGTCTATAAAGTGATGGTCGACCTAGGTTTAGCTATTTGACGCAACACTAAACAGCCCGCGAGCACCACTATAAACTTTTGGCATGTCTGAATCTGAAGTCACGGCCTACATTGAGGCTCAAGAAGAACCAAAGCGCACAACCCTGCTGGCTGTGCGGGCAACCATCTTTGAAATTGAACCGCGGTTCGAACAGGTGATTGCCTGGAACACACCCCAGTTCAAAATCAATGGCAAGTACGCCGTTGGGCTTGCGGCTTTCAAGAAGCATCTAACCTTCTCGCCACAGAGCCCCGAGGTCATGACGGCGCATGCCGACCAACTCTCCGATTACGTCACCTCAAAAAGCTCGTTTCAGTTCGCCGTTGACCAGCCACTGCCCAAAGAGCTCATGGCAAGTTTGATCAAGGCGCGTTTGGCTGAGCTGAGTTAACTAAGCAGGCTCAAAATGCTGGCGATGCGGCTATCCATCGTCGTTTGGGTTTTTGCATCGCTAACCGAGCGAGCCAACAGTCTGCGTTTCGAATACGGCAAAAGCTCAAACTCGTCGGCTCGGTTTGCGGCTTGCAGTGCGGCGCTAAGTTGCGGCGGCAAATCGACCTTACCCGATTCAAGTGCCAGCTGCACCGTGACGATTTCGCCAGCACTGACCCTGGCAGCGGCTCTATCTCGCATAGGAAACACGACTCGGCACCGGCCATCGACACCGGTGGCAGTGCTCTGATAGCTGTGACCGTTCACCGTCACTTTCAGCGGTGCCCGCTTATTTGCACCAAGCTCGGCTAGGTTTTCAGCTGGAATTTCGATGGATGCGTGGTTGCCCTCGCCAATGACCTGGGCGGTGAAAGTTGTGACTCCGGTTGAGCTAGCCATGCAGTTTTCGCAGTTCAACCTTGCGGTTGCAGGCCAACGACCCATCGAAAGCCAGCCGGCGGGCTGTTGCTTCGTCGAGAGCCTCGATTAGCCAAAAGCCACTGAAGTTTTCGGGGGCATCGAATAGCG
>CAZLWT010000061.1:0-7650 GCA_964563325.1 uncultured Rhodoluna sp.
ACGAGATTTCTGAATGTGACTGGAGTTCAGACGTGTGCTCTTCCGATCTTGAGGGCGCCAACGGCACCAAATACTAGGGCTCCGTATATTGCTAGACCGCCCTCCCAAATGCGGAACACCGACATCGGATCGGCTCCGGCGCCGAAGTAATCGTTCCAGTGCGTGATCACGTGATAGAAGCGCCCACCAACTATGCCGAAGGGAACCGCCCAGAGCACGATGTCTAGAACTATGCCGCTTTCGCCACCTCGCTTGGTTAATCTGTGGTTTGCGATTATCACGGCGAGCACAATGCCGATGAGAATCAACAGCGCATAAAAATGAACTCTTACCGGGCCCAAATCAAAGTAGCTGATTGAGGGGCTTGGTATTGAGGTAATGAAACGGTTCACGCTGACTCCCTGATTGCTTTCTTATCGACTTAGCCCGGCGGCCAATTCGGAAACTTTACTCTTTAGTGAATTTAGCCCGCCCTCGGCGTATGCCTTGACAAAAGCCGAACCAACTATGGCTCCGTCGGCGTAGCGATTGACCTCGGCCACCTGATCGGCGGTCGAAATTCCAATGCCAACGCAGGTTAATGCCAAAGGCGAAGCGGTGCGAACCTTCGAGACCACTTCCTTGGCAAGCGAATCAACCTCGTTCCTTGCGCCGGTGATGCCCATTGTGGAAACGGCATAAACAAATCCCTGGCTCTTATCGCAGGCGCTTGACATGCGTTCGACGTTTGAGGTTGGTGCCGCCAAGAAGACCCTATCTAGGTCAAACTTGGTCGCCGCGCTAAGCCATTCGCCAGCCTCGTCGGGAATCAGGTCTGGCGTGATGAGCCCCGCGCCACCGGCAGCCTTTAGGTCCTGCGCGAAACGCTCGGGCCCATACTGCATGACCGGGTTCCAATAGGTCATCACCAAAACCGGTGTGTCAACCGCTGCCGTGATCGCTTTAACGGCCTCAAAAGTCTGTTTCAGCTTGAAACCGTGAGCCAGCGCCTCAAGAGTTGCCTCCTGGATCACCGGTCCGTCCATAACGGGGTCGCTGTAGGGAATGCCCAGTTCAAGAACGTCGATTCCGCTTTGGCACATGGCAATGGCGGCTTGAATCGAATCTTCGAGCGTCGGGTAACCAACTGGAAAATATCCAATTAGCGAACCACGCCCAGAGTGCTTATTGGCACGCAAAACATCTTCGGTCTTACTATTGGTCATTACTTTGATCCTTCGGCATCCAAGAGGCCAAAGTAGCGAGCGGCGGTCTCCATGTCCTTGTCGCCCCGGCCACTGAGGTTGATGAGCACTGAGGACCCAGGGGCCAGTTCCTTGCCCAGTTTCAAAACTCCGGCTAGAGCGTGAGCGGTTTCAATGGCTGGGATGATGCCTTCGGTGCGGCTGAGTTTGCGCAACGCATCCATCGCCTCATGATCTGTGATGCCACGATACTCGGCACGCCCAAGATCTTTCAGCCAGGAATGCTCCGGGCCCACACCCGGGTAGTCAAGGCCGGCAGAAATGGAATGGCTGTCTAGGGTCTGACCGTCTTCGTCCTGAAGCATGTAGCTTCTGGCGCCGTGCAGCACCCCAGGGCGACCCCTGTTCATGGTTGCCGCGTGGCGCAAAGTGTCAACGCCCTCACCGGCGGCCTCGAAACCGAGAAGCCGAACCGAGGAGTCGTCTAGGAAGGCGTGGAAAATTCCAATCGCGTTAGAGCCGCCTCCGACGCAAGCCGCAACAACGTCGGGCAGGAAGCCGAACTCGTTCAACATTTGAGCGCGTGCCTCGTTGCCGATGACCGAGTGGAAATCACGAACCATAGTCGGGAAAGGGTGTGGACCGGCCACGGTGCCCAGGAGGTAATGCGTGTCGTCAACGTTTGCCACCCAGTCGCGCAGCGCTTCGTTAATGGCGTCCTTCAGGGTACGCGTTCCGGTGGTCACCGGAATGACCTCGGCGCCCAACAACTTCATGCGGGCCACGTTCAGAGCTTGTCTTTCGGTGTCCACCTCGCCCATGTAGACGACACAGTCCAACCCAAACAGTGCGGCGGCGGTTGCGCTTGCTACGCCGTGCTGGCCGGCCCCGGTTTCGGCGATGATGCGCGTCTTACCCATGCGCTTGGCTAATAGGGCTTGGCCAATAACGTTGTTGATCTTGTGCGAGCCGGTGTGGTTCAGGTCTTCGCGCTTCAAGAAAACCCTGATGTCCCCCGCCAACGCGGCGAATTTCGGGGCCTCGGTGATTATGGAGGGTCGACCGGTGTAGGTGCGGTGCCACTCGGCAAGTTCCAGCACAAAGCTTGGGTCGGCTTTTGCGTCCTCGTAGGTCTGTTCCAACTGGTCCAGTGCGGCAATCAAGGATTCGGGAACGAAACGTCCGCCGAACTCGCCGAAATACGGGCCAACGGTCGAGCGCAGGTCCCGGTTTAGGTCTTGTTTTGCTTCAGACATGTCTTTAACTCTAAGACCTTTCGATGGATAAAAACTGCTTGAGCATGGTGGCGGGATCATTGGTAACCAGTGCCTCACCGACAAGGACAACATCGGCCCCGGCCTGGCGATAGTGCAGAACATCTTGGGCGCTTCGAACCGCCGATTCGGCGACTTTAATCACCCCTTGAGGAATGAGATCGACCAAGGTCCCGAATAGATTTCTGTCGGTTTCGAAGGTGCTCAAATCCCTGGCATTGATTCCCAGGAGCTTGGTTTCTATCTCTAGCGCCGACTCGAGCTCGGTTCGAGAGTGAGTTTCGATGAAAGCGGTCATGCCTAACTGCTCGGTGAAAAGTTTTAATCGTTTTAGCACCTGGAAATCCAAGCCAGCAACGATGAGCAGAACAAGGTCGGCACCGGCGGCCCTGGCTTCGAGTATTTGATACTCGTTCGCTATGAAATCTTTGCGCAGCAGCGGAACGCTCACGGCGGCTCGGACGGCTTCCAGGTCGGCAAGTGAGCCTTTGAATCTTCTTTGCTCGGTCAGCACGCTGATGGCTGAAGCGCCGTTTTCGGCGTATATTTTGGCAAGCTTAGCGGGGTCTGGAATCTCTGAGAGGTCACCCCTAGATGGGCTGGCACGCTTGACCTCGGCTAGTATCTTTACCGATTCCGAGGGGGCCAACCAGGCCAGGGCGTCCAGCGCGGGGCTGACTTCTGAAATTAGGGACTCTAGGGCCGAGGTCGAGACAGTCTGCTGACGTGTCGCCGCATCTTCCAAGGAACCCGAGTAGAGCTCCTCGAGCATCTAGTGCTCTGCGCTCTTCGACTTGCTGCCGCCAACGCCGTAACCGGCTGTGCGAAGCGCCAAACCCACTAGTGGTGCAATGACGCAAACCGCTACCGATGCCCAAACCAAGGTATAGTCCTCAAGCCAAAAGAACAGCGTTGCTGCGCTAAACGCGACCAAAATAATCGTTACAGTCGTCCAAGCGGCAACCGAATCGCCGTGACCCGGTTCGCTGATGTTTTCAGACATGTTGCCCTTTCGTCGGTACTAGCCAATCTTATCAAGTGCTCAGGCCTGCGAGTCCCATAAATCTATTGGCTCACCCAGGTTTCCAAGGGGAGTTTTTTTCTCGATCCGTCGATTGGTCTTCGTCCAAGCGTCGCGCCGAAAAGCGATTGCGAGACTTGTTGCAATCACGGCCAGCAGCGCACCTGAGCACAACCAGACCGAAATCGAGAGGTCGGTCTGATGCAACAGCGACAGCTGGCTGCCAGGGTCAGAGATACCGGTCACCTTGGTCAAAACATCCGTTTTTGACATTGCAGATTTCGGGCTGACAGCTATGTCGCCCACAACCACGAAGAGTTGCGAACCAAACAAGATGATCAAAAGCGCACAAAGCACTCGGCGGGCTATCGTCTTGGAATACGCGAGGACGAATACCGCTGCCAACCCGAACAGCACTACAGCTGCAAATGCCGGCATGAGTTGCAGGCCGGTGGCTTCCACCTTCGAAACCGAGAACCCTGGACTGATTTTGGCTGTCAGCCAGACGAACGACGAAAACGCGCTTGCCAGGACTATGCAAATCGCAAGTAAAGCGAGTAAAAGGCCCGGGCGTATCCGGCTTGTTCTTGCCATCTAGCGGTTGCTCTTTAGCTTGGTTAGTTGATTCGCGGCCACGACGGCTCGAAGGGGTGCACTGGCTTTGGTGATGGTTTCCTGATACTCGCTCTCGGGCACCGAATCCAAGACAAGTCCAGCGCCAGCCTGCACGTGAGCGACGCCGTCCCTAATGAACGCCGTTCGGATTGCGATGGCTAGATCAGCGTTGCCTGCGAAATCAAAATAACCAACGACCCCGCCAAAGATTCCTCGGTTGGATGGCTCTAGCTGGTCAATGATTGCGAGGGCCCGTGGCTTGGGTGCACCGGACAGGGTTCCGGCCGGGAAGGTGGCTCTAAACACGTCTATTGCGGACATGCCTTTTCTAACCAGACCTTCGACGCTTGAAACCAAATGCATAATGTGACTAAAGCGCTCCACCTGCATAAACTCCGTTACCTGAACGGTGTTGGGCTCGCAAACTTTTAGTAGGTCATTTCTCGCAAGGTCAACCAGCATAAGGTGCTCGGCCCTCTCCTTTGCATCCGAGAGCAGATCCAGAGCCTTCTCCTGATCCTCGTCCGGGGTCACTCCCCTGGGTCTCGAACCCGCAATGGGATGGGTGACGGCTATTCCGTCAGAAACCTTGACCAAGGCCTCGGGTGAAGACCCGACCACCGCATACGGTCCACCATCGTCCTCAAAATTCAAGAGGTACATATACGGGCTTGGGTTTAGCGCCCTGAGCACTCGGTAAACATCTAGCGGGGTGGCAGAAATCGGTAGATCAAAGCGTTGAGAAATGACTACCTGAAAAACGTCACCCGAACGCACGTGGGCTTTTGATTTCTCAACGGCTTCAAGGTAGTCAGCTTTAACGGTGCGAAGCGAAGGGCTTATCTCGGTGTCGAACGATAACTCTGCAAGGAAGGCTGGAGTGGGCCGATTAAGCCCATGACGCAAGACCGCAATTCGATCAAGTGCGTCATCGTACTGCGCATCGAAACCCGAACTGCTGTCCACGAATACGTTGGCCACCAAGAGGATTGAGCTCGTCAGATGGTCGACAACCACCAGGTCTTCAAACATGGCCAAGGCCAGCAATGGGCTTTTAAAATCAGCCTCTGGCGCCATTGGCAAGTTTTCGATCTCTCGAATTAGGTCCCAACCCATGACTCCCACCAAACCCGAAGTCAGTGGCGGGGTTCCAGGAATTGCTCCAGCGCTCCAAGCGGCCTGGATTGCCGAAACGGCATCCAGTGCTGCCTCTGGCAAAGTGCCCTCATACCCGACCGGAAATGGGCTGTGCCCCTTGGCTGATACCCATTTACTCGGGCCGTCCGTCTTAGTCAGGCTGCCACGATTATTTACTCCGATGAAGCTGTACCGGGCCCAAACTCCCTGTTCGGCTGACTCCAGAAGAAAACTGCCAGACTTGTCGGCAGCAAGCTTCTCGAATATGGCCAGTGGCGTTTCGCTTCCCGAGAAGAGCGTTTCGATGACGGGGATGATCCTGTGGCCCCTGGCCAATTCGGTGGCCTCTTCTAAGTTGAGATTAATGGCCATTACAGGACTTCCTGGTTCTCAAAAATTAGAGCCGTGTCGAAGCAGGATTCGGTTCCGTTGTGACAGGCCGGACCCATTTCGATTACCCGAATGAGCAGGGCGTCTGAATCACAGTCGAGCTCAATACTTTGCACGGTCTGTCGGTTTGAACTTGTCGCACCCTTATGCCAGAGTTCCTTGCGGCTTCTCGAGTAAAAAACGGTCTCGCCGATTTCAATGGTGCGCTCGAGCGATTCCTCGTTCATCCACGCCATCATTAGCACTCGGCCTGAGGCTGCCGACTGAACGATGGCTGGAATCAGCCCATTGTCGTCCAACTTTAGCTGGAAGCCTGCAACCAACGATTTACTCATCTTGTTACCTCGTCTCATAGCCTGCCTCAAGCAGAGCCCGCTTAGCACTCGAAATTGAAACCGAACCCTCATGGAAGATTGATGCCGCCAAAATAGCGTCCGCCCCGGCGGCGGCGGCCTTTGGGAAGTCTGAAGCGGCGCCAGCGCCACCGGACGCAATTATCGGAACCTTCGAAATGGCACGAATTTCGGCTATCATTTCGGTGTCGAAGCCGGTTCGAGTTCCGTCTGCGTCAATCGAATTGACCAGCAACTCCCCAGCGCCCAGTTCGATGGCTGTCTTTACCCAGGCCAAAGCATCAAGTTGCGTTTCGACTCTTCCTCCGTGAGTCGTCACCACGAAACCCGATGGCGTCTCGGTCGATCGCTTTAGGTCAAGCGAGATGACCAGCACCTGAGAACCAAAACGATTGGAGATTTCACTCAGAAGTTTAGGGTTGCTGATTCCGGCTGAACCAACACTTACCTTGTCAGCGCCCGCCGCAAGAAGCCGGGAAACGTCTTCGGTTTGCCTTATCCCCCCGCCCACGGTTAGCGGAATGAAAATTTGTTCGGCGGTCGAAGTCACGAGCTCATACATGGTGGCTCTATTATCTACGGTTGCATTTACGTCTAGAAAAGTCAGTTCGTCGGCACCCTCAAGGTAGTAACGGCTGGCGAGTTCAATTGGGTCACCGGCATCTCTGAGGTTCAAAAAGTTGACACCTTTAACGACCCTGCCATCGGCGACATCTAGGCAGGGAATAACTCGAATCGAAAGTGACACTAGATTCTCGCGGCGTGAATGGCGCTCACTAAGATTGCACGAGCGCCTATTTCGTAGAGCTGATCCATTTTTTGATTGGTTTCAGACGTTTTTACCAATGCTCGCACGGCCACCCAGTCGGCGTCTCGCAGTGGGGAAATGGTTGGCGATTCGATACCGGGGGTAATGCTCGAAGCCACTTCAACCAACTCGGTCGGGCAGTCGTAGTCAAAGATCACATATTCACGGGCGACCAGCACACCTTGCAGTCGGCGTAGCAACTGGGATGACAGATCCCGCTTCCCCGGTGCAGCAATCAGGTGGGCTGAACTGTCAAGAATGACGTCGCCAAATATCTCCAGGCCGGCCTGCCGCAGGGTATTTCCGGTTGACACGACATCCGCGACTGCATCGGCGACTCCCAAACGCACCGACACCTCGACCGCTCCATCCAGTTGCACCAAATCCACTTTAATCCCGGCGCGCTTGAGGTAGTCCTCGACCAAATGTGGGTAGGCGGTTGCGACCCGCTTGCCAGAGAGATCCTCGATTGCTCGGAAGGCGCCGGTTGGTCCGGCAAAGCGAAAGGTGGAAGCCCCGAAACCTAAATCTGCCACGCTTTCTGCCTTGGAACGACTGTCAAGCATCAGGTCAAGCCCGGTGAAGCCCGCATCGAGTGAACCGGAACCCACATAGGTGGCGATGTCACGGGGTCTCAGATAAAAGAACTCGATTGAGTTCTCGGTATCGACCACATGCAGGTCTTTCGCGTCCCGTCGCGTTGCATAGCCAGCTTCTTTAAGCATCGCGATGGCAGCCTCTGACAGGATGCCCTTATTGGGGATAGCTACTTTAAGCACAGTGTTCTTTCGGTCCGGTTGCTTCTAATGACGAGCTAAAGAGATTTGTTCAAATCTTCAAGTGTGATTCCCAGTGCAATCATCATGAC
>CAZLWT010000062.1:0-7601 GCA_964563325.1 uncultured Rhodoluna sp.
GGAGTCCCGACCCTGCTCGATGGCCTCATCACGGCGACCAACCGCAAACCACTGCTTTATCTTGGCTCTGGCCCGAGGTGATTTTACAAAATTCAGCCAATCCTGGCTTGGGCCCGCCTCGGGAGACTTCGAAGTGAAGATCTCGACGACATCACCAGACTGCAGCGCGCTTTCAAGCGGCACTAGCCGACCATTAACCTTGGCGCCCATCGTTCGGTGACCAACCTCGGTGTGCACAGCGTAGGCAAAATCAACCGGTGTGGCACCGGCCGCCAAACCGATAACCCTACCCTTGGGAGTGAATACGTAAACTTCCTTTGCGCCAATTTCAAAGCGCAAAGAATCTAGAAACTCAGATGGATCCTGTGTTTCGGCCTGCCAGTCACTCAGATGCTTGAGCCAGGCCAGATCGTCATCGCCGCTGGCGCTCTTGCCGACTTGCTCCTTGTACTTCCAGTGGGCGGCCACACCGTATTCGGCCCGCTGATGCATTTCATGGGTGCGAATCTGAATCTCGACTGCCCGACCCTGAGGCCCCACGACCGTGGTGTGCAACGACTGATAAAGGTTGAACTTTGGCATGGCAATGTAATCTTTGAATCGCCCGGGGACCGGGTTCCAGCGAGCGTGGATCGCACCTAGAATCGCGTAACAATCGCGCACGCTATTGACTAGAACACGCACACCGACCAAATCGTAGATGTCATCGAACTCACGACCGCGCACCACCATTTTTTGGTAGATGCTGTAGTACTGCTTGGGCCTACCCGCGACCTTGCCCTTTATTTTGGCCTCGCGCAAATCGGCTTCGATGTTGTCGATGATGCCAGTGATGAACTCTTCGCGCTTTGGAGTTCTCTGGCGAACGAGATTTACAATCTCTTCGTAAACCTTCGGATACAGGACCTCAAAGGAAATGTCCTCGAGCTCCCACTTGATTGTATTGATGCCTAAGCGGTGTGCCAGTGGAGCGTAAATCTCAAGCGTCTCTTGGGCTTTTCTTCGCGCACTCTCGGCGGGTACAAAGCCCCAGGTTCTGGCATTGTGAAGCCGGTCGGCGAGTTTGATGACCAAGACCCTGATGTCCTTTGACATCGCCACGACCATTTTGCGAACGGTTTCGGCCTGCGCGGCATCGCCAAACTTCACTTTGTCGAGCTTTGTGACACCGTCCACCAGCATTGCGACTTCTGGGCCGAAGTCACGTTCAAGACTGCTGAGCTTATAGTCGGTGTCTTCGACGGTGTCATGCAGCAAAGCCGCCGCTAGGGTTACCGGCCCAATGCCAAGGTCAGCCAGAATTTGGGCGACTGCCAAGGGATGAGTTATGTAGGGCTCGCCACTTCGACGAACTTGCTCGCGGTGGGCCTCCTCGGCCACAACAAAGGCACGCTCAATAATGCCTAGGTCAGCTTTGGGGTGATTTGATTTGGCGACCCTAAGAATCTCCGCCAACTGCGTCGCATACGGCCCGGAACGCGCAAACAGCCTTGGCAATCTGCTTCGCAGACCGCCTATGCTTCCAGTTGGGGTCCCGTCAGACAAGTCTAGAACCTTCCATTCGGGGTGGGTTTCAAGCCTACCCCGACTGCCTTAGCGGCTCGCTAGAACCTTATCGGCCGATTCCTTGTACTTCTTTTCGCCAGAGCGGAAAGTTGCATAGAGAGGCGCGGCGATGAAGATTGTCGAATAGGTTCCAACAATGATTCCGATGAACAGCGCCAGTGCGATGTCACGCAACGTGCCCGCACCTAAGATAACCGCTCCGATGAACAGAATCGAAGCCACTGGAAGCACGGCAACGATGGATGTGTTGATCGACCGAACCAGAGTCTGGTTGATGGCAAGGTTCACTCGCTCAACAAAAGTAGTGGTCTTGCTGAACTCAACCTCGAAGGTGTTTTCACGAATCTTGTCGAAAACCACAACGGTGTCATAGAGCGAGTAACCCAGAATCGTCAAGAATCCGATTACTGCCGCCGGTGTGACCTCGAAGCCTAGAGCGCCATAGATGCCAGCGGTCAAAACTAGGTCGTGCAAAAGGGCAACGACCGCAGCCATCGACATCTTTAGCGTTCTGAAGTAGAGGGCCATCAAGACCGCCGCAAGAATAATGAAGACGACTAAACCGTTAATGGCCTTACCGGTCACATCGGTACCCCAGTTAGCGCCAATAAACGAGCTGGCAACTGCTGATGATTTGATGTTATAGGCCTTAGCCAGTGCCTGACGCACATTCTCGGAAACCTGAGCCTCGAGCTGCTTGGTTTGCACTCGGACGGTATCTGCACCAATGGTGGTCACGACCGGGAACTTGTCCGCTACGACCGAGTTGACAGCATTGACCGCGAGGCTAGTGCTCTTGGATGCGCCACCGGACACTAGGAACTCGGATCCACCCACGAATTCGATTCCGATGTTGAAGCCACCGCGGGCAATCGGGATCAGAACGGCGAGGAGGACCATGACACCGGCTACGCTGAACCAGACCTTACGGCGGCCAACAAAGTCAATCGAGCGGCTACCGCTGTAGAGGGCGTTTCCAAAATCGCTGAAGCGTGACATTATTTGTCGTCTCCTGATACATCGGTGTTGCTTCCGGCTACTGAATTCATGGCCTCGGCGGCCTTACGTTCTGCGATGGTTTGGCGCTTCGAGGCCTCTTTGGAGGCACTCGCAACCTTTGCACCAGGCACTGCTTCGGCCACCGTAAAGTTTCTACGGCTAACGAAGCTGGTCAAAGCAAGGACCTTTGAATCGAATCCGGACCATAAGTGACCTGAACTAAAGAACTTGGTCTGAGCCAAAACCTGCAACATCGGGTGGGTGAACAAAGCCACGACAACAAGGTCGATGAGAGTCGTCAAACCAAGAGTGAAGGCAAATCCCTTAACGTTTCCAACGGTGAGCAAGAAGAGCACAACGGCTGCCAGTAGGTTGACCGCATCGCTAACGATGATGGTCCGAACGGCACGACGCCACCCTTGCTCGACAGCGGCGGGCAGTGCCCGTCCATCGCGCAGTTCATCACGAACTCTTTCAAAGTAAACGATGAACGAGTCGGCGGTGATACCGATCGCGACAATCAAACCGGCAATGCCGGATAGTGAAAGTCGGTAGCCCTGACGCCAGGACAAAATGTCGATCGCAAGGTAGGTGAGCAGTGCGGCCACCGAAAGCGAACCGATGGTCACGATTGCCAAACCGCGGTACTGGAAAATCGAGTAAACGATTACCAAAAGCAGGCCAATCGCGCCGGCGAGTAATCCACTGGAAAGTTGAGAGGTTCCCAACGTTGCAGAGATGTTCTCTTGGCTTTGAACCTCAAAGCTGATCGGAAGCGAGCCGTACTTCAGCTGGTCGGCTAGGTTTCGTGAACTCACCTTGGTGAAGCTTCCACTGATTTCAGCTGATCCGGTCGTGATTACCGCGTTGGTGCTAGGTGCCGTGATGACGTATCCATCGAGCGTTACCGCGAACCTGTTTCTAGGGTCGGCCAGTGGGAAGAGTCGTTCGGTTACCTTTGCGAAGGCCTTGGTGCCAACTGGTTTGAAGTTCAGGTTGATAACCCACTCGTTGGTTGTCGCACCGGTCGCATTGGTTTTTGTGGTCGCCTGAGCATTGTCAATGTCAACGCCCTTTACCTCGACTGGGCCGAGTATGTACTTCTCGGCTCGGGTTGAGCTACAGGTGACAATCGCCTTCTTAGGGTCGTCGATTTGCCCAGGAGCGCGAAACTCGGTTGAACAATCGAGGGCTTCGTACTTAGCTTGCAACTCCTTGGAGACCCAGTTCAGGTCGCTTCCATCGGTTGGGCTCGCGCTCGAGGTGGCCACTGGTGTGGTGGCCGGCATCGATGGGCTAGCCGAGGCTGATGACGAGCCACCTACTGCAGCCGAGGTGCCTGCCGAGGCCAGGATGACTGGTCGGAAGTCCAAGGTGGCGCTGCTGCGGATCAGCTTCAGTGTGTTGTCATCTGGAATACCAGGAATCGAAACCACAATCTTGTCGTTGCCCTGGGTGTTGATCTGAGCCTCGCTCACACCGGTGCCATCGACGCGTTGGCGGATGATGTTCACGGCCTGCGTGAGGTTATCCTGAGTTAGTTTTTGCCCCGTGGTCAACAGTGGCGAAAGGATTATTTGAGTTCCACCCTGAAGGTCAAGTCCCAACTTAGGAGTCCAAGCGGCCTTGGTGTCTGCTGTGGCACCGCCAAAGATGGAACCTAGGCCGACAACGCTGGCGAAAATCGCACTAATGACGCCCAGCCAAACAAGACGCTTGATGGCGCCTTTTACTACACCCGATGATTCAGACAAGACAAATACCCCTGTTACTCGGCCGAAGATTCGGCAATAATTTCGGCGGGAGCATCAACGACGCGAACCGCGCCCTTGATGACGGTCATTTTAATCTTTGGAGCCGTCTCGATGGTGACTCGATCGTCCTCGATTGAGGTGATGGTTCCGAAAATGCCAGAGGTGAGCATCACCTTCGCGCCAACCTGCAATTTTGACTCTAGGTCGGCTGCTTGCTTCTTGCGCTTGCGCGAACTGAAGAACATCATTGCCAGCAAACCGACAAGCAAAATTGGAAGAAGTAGGTCCTGATTCATTAGTTCACGCCTTAGGGATGTGGAAAACTCGACGCTTTGCGCCTTGTCGATTATAAGTCAATGTTGTGGGGTTCACGGTGTATCCGCGGGTTCGTGCCCAAGATGAAGATAAGCCGCTCTTGTGGCTTGCCTGCCTCGGGGCGTTCTCGCAATCAATCCCTTTCGAACCAGGAAGGGTTCAACAACCGATTCGATGGTGTCTTGCTCCTCGCCAACGGCAACGGCCAGCGTGGAAAGCCCAACCGGTTTGCCCTCAAAACGCTCGACTAGAACCCGCAATATGTCTCGGTCAATCCGGTCCAAGCCCAGCTCATCAACCTCGTAGAGGGCCAAGGCCCCGGCAACGGCAACGGCATCGATCACCCCGAGTTGGTTGACCAGAGCAAAATCACGAACCCGACGCAGAAGGCGATTTGCGATGCGCGGCGTTCCGCGACTGCGACTGGCTATTTCTAGGAGAGCAGAAGAACCGATTTCGAGGCCCAGCTTGCTGGCCGCCCTAGCTAAAACCTCTTGAAGTTCTGCGTCTTCGTAAAACTCCAGATGGGCCGTAAACCCAAAGCGATCTCGAAGCGGGTTGGGCAACATGCCAGAGCGAGTCGTGGCCCCAACCAGGGTGAACGGTGCTATCTCGAGAGGTATCGAAGTGGCCCCGGCCCCCTTTCCAACCATCACGTCGACCCTAAAGTCCTCCATGGCAAGGTAAAGCATCTCTTCCGCCGCCCTAGCCATTCGATGTATCTCGTCGATGAACAGCACCTCGCCCGGCGCAAGGGAAGAAAGCACGGCCGCTAAATCACCCGCATGCTGAATGGTGGGGCCGCTGGTCAAACGCAACGGCCTGCCACTTTCATGGGCAACAATCATCGCAAGGGTGGTCTTACCCAACCCTGGAGGCCCGGCGAGCAAAATATGATCGGGAGTGCGCCCTTGAATGGCTGCGGCTTCGATCAGCAACGAAAGTTGGTTTCGAACCTTTTGTTGGCCTACGAACTCGGAAAGCGACTTGGGTCGAAGCGCTGATTCGAAGGCAAGTTCGGTATCGCTAGGCATTGGATCGGTTAGTTCGGTCAACGGTCCGACCCACTAACCGATTTGCCAGCACCGAGGCGAGTCAGGGTGAAACGCAAAATCGCATCGCGAGTGGCACCTTGGCCAAGTGTGGCGTTCGCCTCGCGAACCGCTTCGGCCGCGTTGCGTTCGGGCCAGCCAAGCCCGATTAGCGCCTCTATTACGCTCGTCAAGTCGGTGCGCCGTGAAGGAGTATCCAAAGTTGAAGAAGTTTGAGACTGAAGCTTGCCAGCCAGGGTCACCGTGATGAGTTTCGCGGTTTTTGGACCGATTCCGGTCACTGCTCGGAAAGCTGCATCGTCCTCGGTTGCCACGGCCAACTGAATTTGCTCGGTGCTTAGGCTCGAAAGAATACCCAGCGCAGATTTGGGCCCGACTCCGGTCACCGACCTCAGAAGGTCAAAAAGAATCTGTTCGAATGCATCGGCGAACCCATAGAGCGTCATGGCGTCTTCGCGCACAATCATCGATGTGAAAAGCGAAATCTCGGACCCAAGCTTTAGCAAATTGGACGTTCCCGCGGTGATGTTGACAAGGTAGCCAACGCCCGAAACATCAATGATCGCCTGCTGCTGGCTTCGAGTCAGGACGAGGCCTCTAATGGATGCAATCACACTTATAGACTAACTAACCCTCGCGTTTAGCGGCCGCAGCCTGTGCAGCGGCGTGCCAAGTGCGTTGAGCTGCCGTTAACTGGCCAGAGGCCGGTTGGCTGGCCCCAAAACTTCTCCAACCATGACAAATGGCAATCGCCAGACTGTCGGCGGCATCTGAGGGTTTCGGAACTTCAGCGAGCCCAAGAATTCGGGCAACCATGTTTCCCACCTGCTGCTTGTCAGCCCTTCCGCTCCCCGTCACAGCGGCTTTGACCTCGGTTGGCGTGTGCATTGCAACCGGAATGCCGTATTTGTGAGCCAGAAACATCGCAACGCCGCTTATTTGAGCCGTACCCATTACCGATCGCACGTTCGCGTCTGAATAAACCCGTTCAATCGCAATTACGGTCGGCTTGTGGGTTTGAATCAGCACCTCGAGGGCGTCAGCGACTTTGCCAATCCGGTCGGCCAGATTAGCCGCTGGGTCTGATCTAAGCACCGACACGAAAACCAATGAAACCTTTCGTGAGGCGAGAAGGTCGATTACCCCAACACCGCAGCGCGTCAGACCCGGGTCAATCCCGAGTATTCGCGTTGTCAAGGTTTTAGTCCTGCTCTAGCTCGGCCATGACCTCTGGGGAAATATCAACGTTGGAATAAACGTTTTGCACTTCGTCAGAATCTTCGAGAGCGTCAATGAGCTTGATCACCTTGCGAGCGGATTCGGCGTCAACCTGCACCTGCATCGATGGGATGAACTCAACATCGGCACCCTCGTAGTCGATTCCCGCTGCCTGAAGTGCCGTTCGACCGGCAACCATCGAACTCGGGTCAGTGGTTATGACGAACTGTTCACCGCGGTCCTCGACGTCTTCCGCTCCGCAGTCCAGAACTACTTCCAGAACACGGTCTTCGGTGAGCCCAGGTGTTTTCTCGACGGTGATGACACCTTTTCGGCTGAATAAATAGGCAACCGAGCCGGGGTCGGCCATGGTGCCACCGTTTCGAGTGACAGCAACCCGCACATCGGCGGCGGCGCGATTTTTGTTGTCGGTGAGACATTCGATCAGAATGGCTGTTCCAGCCGGCCCACGACCTTCATAAATGATGGTGGCATACTGAACTGCCGAGTCGTCCAATCCGGCGCCGCGCTTGATGGCACGTTCGATGTTGTCGTTGGGCAGCGAACTCTTCCGGCCCTTTTGCACGGCGTCGTAAAGGGTTGGGTTGCCATCCATATCGGCACCGCCCATGCGAGTGGCGACTTCAATATTCTTGATGAGCTTGGCAAAAAGTTTGGCACGACGTGAGTCAGTGAT
>CAZLWT010000063.1:0-7520 GCA_964563325.1 uncultured Rhodoluna sp.
GTGTTGGCTGCGGACAGAGGGCTTCACCGGTATTGGCTGGTCGAGGGAGTGACCGAGGGTGACTCGGCCGCCGAGGTGAAACCTCCAAAATTGCCCATGCGTTTACCAAAAGCCATAACCGTGAATCAAGTTGAACTGCTATTGAGTGCCGCCGGGGGCAGTTTGTCGCCCGAGGATCCAATCGCGATTCGAAACCGAGCCATCCTCGAGTTGCTCTACGCCACCGGGGGCCGGGTCTCCGAAATAGTCAATCTTGACCTCGACGACATTATCGACCCGACAATCCTGCGTCTTCTGGGCAAGGGCTCCAAAGAGCGCCTCGTGCCGGTGGGCAGTTTTGCGCAGAACGCTATCCATAGTTATCTGGTTCGAACCCGACCTGCGCTGGCCACTAAGGGGTCGGCAACCGCCGCCCTGTTTTTGAATCAACGAGGTGGCAGGTTGTCGCGGCAAAGCATGTGGCAAATAATCTGGGATGCGGCCAAGGCGGCGAAACTCGAAGCGGACGTCTCGCCACACACGCTGCGCCACTCGTTTGCCACCCACCTGCTTGAGGGGGGCGCTGACGTTCGGGTGGTGCAAGAGCTTCTAGGGCACGCCTCGGTTGCCACAACGCAGATTTATACCCTCGTGACCGTCGATTCGCTGCGCGAAATTTATGCCACCGCTCACCCGAGGGCTCGACGCTAAAACCCGCATGAACTGAGTCAAAGCGCGCCCCTGGCAGGTAGGCTAGAGGGAAAGATATCGGCGATGGGAGGAAACCTTGACGAGCACTGCGAAAACTCAGGCCACTGGTTTTGCTATCCCAAAAACGCTGAAAAGCCACGGGCCAGCCAGAGTCATCGCCATTTGCAACCACAAGGGTGGAGTCGGTAAGACAACCTCGACCATCAACCTGGGAGCCGCACTCGCCGAGTACGGTCGCCGAGTCCTGGTGATTGACTTCGACCCGCAAGGAGCGCTTTCCGCCGGGCTAGGATTTCATGCCTTCGAGGGCAACACCATCTATGAATTGATGACCGATAAATCGCTGAATGCAAAAGATGTGATTCTGAACACCTCGGTGCCTAATTTGCACCTGATTCCAGCAAACATAGAACTTTCTGCCGCCGAGCTGAAGCTGGTAAACGAGGTGGCCCGCGAATTTATTTTGGCTCGCGTCTTGAAGTCAGTCATTGACGACTACGACGTCATCCTGATCGACTGCCAGCCATCGCTTGGACTGCTAACGGTAAATGCACTTGCGGCAGCTCACGGAGTGATCATTCCTCTGGCCTGCGAGTTCTTCGCACTACGAGCGGTTGCGTTGTTGGTTGACACCGTTGAGTTGGTGAAAGAGCGCTTGAATCCGGGCATCAAGATTGACGGAATTTTGGCCACCCTGTACGACGCTCGAACCCTACATTCTCGAGAAGTGCTAGAGCGCATCCACGAGCGCTTCGGAGACATGGTTTTCAAGGAAATTATTGCCGGCACCGTGAAGTTCAAAGATGCCAGTGCGTCGGCCACCCCAATCACGGTCTACGCGCCTGATTCTGATGCCGCGGAGTCTTATCGATCCGTTGCTAGAGAACTTGTCTCACGTGGCTGCGCTCCATAAGTCGCAACTGGCTGAGGCAACTGAATTGGCTGAAAAGCCAGCAGGCTTTGCCGTAAATCTTGGCAACTTTGATGGCCCATTTGATCTGCTGCTTTCGCTGATATCAAAACATGAGATGGATATCACCGAGGTCTCGCTCAGCCGGGTCACCGACGAGTTCATCGCCTACTTAAAAACCTTGGACGGCGACGAGGAGCTCGAACAGGCAAGCGAATTTTTAGTGATTGCCGCCACCCTGTTGGACTTGAAAATCGCGGGCCTTTTGCCGAAGGGCGAGGTCGTTGACTCCGAAGACGTGGCTTTGCTTGAGGCGCGAGATTTACTTTTTGCAAGACTGCTGCAGTACCGAGCCTTTAAAGATGTTTCGAGCTGGTTCAGCACCGCGCTGGCACTTGAAGCTAGACGCCTGCCGCGGGACGTTCGAATCGAAGAGCGTTTTAGAAAGAGTCAGCCCGAGTTGGTTTGGACCCTAACCCCAGCTGAGTTTGCAGCATTGGCTCAGGCAACTTTGACGCCCAGAGAAATCCCAAGCGTGGGCCTGACTCACCTGCACGCCCCGAGAATCAGCATTCGCGAACAGGCTGCCGAAGTTATTTCCATGTTGCGCAGGGGTAAATCTCTAACCTTTCGTGATTTAATCGGGTCTATCCGTGACCGAGGAATCGTAATTGCAAGGTTTTTGGCGATTCTTGAGCTATACCGATTGGCGGCAATCAGCTTCGAACAGTCCGCACCGCTCGCCGATTTGGAAATCACTTGGAGAGCACAAAATTTTGACGATGAACAACTAGCAACGCTTGGAGCCGACTATGACTCTTGATCCGGTAAACGAAGAAAACTTAAGGTCGGCGGTTGAGGCCATCCTGATGGTGGCTGATGTTCCGCTTTCACTGGTCTCGCTTGCCACCGCACTCGAGTGCCCAGTGGCCGAGATAAAGACATGCATAACCGCACTGAGGCAAGATTACGACGGTGAAACCGGCGGAGTGCAAAGGGGTTTTGAGCTGCGCGAGGTTGGTGGCGGCTGGAGAATTTTTGTCCGGGAAAGTTACGACTGGGCCGTTCGAATGTTCATTGATAACGAAAACCCAACCAAACTAAGCCAAGCCGCCCTTGAGACCCTGGCCGTTATCGCTTATAAGCAGCCAATTGCTCGCGGCCAGATAGCGTCTATCCGTGCCGTAAACGTCGATGGCGTGGTTCGAACCCTACTAAGCCGAGGTCTGATAACCGAGCTCTATACCGATTCAGAGACCGGCGCAATAAATTATGGAACCACCGAGTTGCTGCTTCAGCTTCTCGGGATTAACTCACTCGATGAAATGCCTCTAATCAGCCCATTTCTTCCCGACCAGAACAGTAGTTTCGATGTCAGCCTATAGCTGGAGTGATTTTGCCGACGATGCACCCGATCGCCCCGGGCAGCCAACCCCCGAAGAACGTGAACAAGCCGAAGGAGTTCGGCTGCAAAAGGCCCTCGCCAACGCCGGAGTAGCGTCGCGACGGGTCTGTGAGGACCTGATAAAAGCCGGACGCGTCAAGGTGAATGGAAAGCAGGTAACCGAGCTTGGAACTCGTATCGATCCCGAGGTCGATAAAGTCACCGTTAGTGGCATTCCCGTTCAGTTCGATGCCAGTCGGGTGTATTTAGCTCTCAATAAGCCGTTTGGCGTTGTCAGCACAATGAGCGATGAGCATGGCCGACCAGACCTAATGCAGTTTGTGATCGATTACGACCGGGTTTATAACGTGGGCCGTCTGGATGCCGAGACCACTGGTCTGCTCATTCTCACCAACGATGGTGATTTAGCGCACAAGCTGGCTCACCCAAGTTTTGGTGTTAAGAAAACCTATCTGGCGAGGGTCGAGGGGCAAGTCACCAATGCCGTCATAACTCAACTGCTAGCGGGCTTTGAACTGGAAGATGGAGAGATTTCGGCAGACGAGGCGCGAATAATTGACATCTCAGGCAGAGAGAGCCTAGTTGAGATAGTGCTACATTCTGGGCGCAACCGCATTGTGCGAAGAATGCTTGAGCATGTTGGGCACCCCGTTATCGGCTTGGTGCGCAAGCAATTTGGCCCAATCCATTTGGGGTCGCTCAAGTCAGGGCAATTACGTGAACTTACTAAAATAGAGCAGGGTGCCTTATTGAAGGCAGCCGAGGGAAAGCCAGAACGTGCTCCAAGGCCCCCAAGACCAAAAGCTGACAGCGATAAGAAAAGGCGATAAATACTATGATTCGTGCTATCCGCGGAGCCATTCAGCTTGACTTTGACGATCGTGAACAAGTCCTCAGGGCAACCGCCGAACTTTTATCGAAGACGCTTCACGCCAACGACCTGGACAATTCGCAGCTCATCTCAATTCTTTTTACTTCGACTCCCGACATCCGAAGCGAATTCCCAGCACTCGCGGCGCGTGAATTGGGCCTGGAAGACGTTCCCCTCATGTGCTTTGTCGAGATGAATGTCGAACACGCCATGCCGTTGGTGATCCGCATGATGATTTATGCCGAGACCGACACCCCTCGTTCCGAAATCCAACACGTTTACCTTCGAGGCGCGACCGCGCTTCGTTTGGATTTGGCGCAGTGACTCTAGCAACAGCCGATGTCTCGCGAATCAAAGGTTCAGTGCGCATTGTTGGGGCGGGGCTACTTGGAACGAGTATTGGATTAGCTCTGGTGAAAAAGGGTGTGTCCGTTTTTATCGACGACATTTCACCAGCGAACCAGAAACTTGCCATTGACTACGGTGCCGGTGCCAAGGCTGACCCTCAGGACGACCCAGCCATCATCATCGTCTGTGTTCCCCCCGACGTGACGGCGAGCACGGTCGCAGCCGAACTCAAAGCTCATCCAAACGCTACCGTCACCGATGTGGCCAGCGTCAAGGCAGAGATTTTGAACCAACTGTCAGACCTCGGTATAAGCCTCGAGCAGTATGTCGGTTCCCATCCGATGGCCGGTCGAGAGCGTGGGGGAGCGATAGCTGGCCGGGCGGACCTCTTTGTCGGTCGACCGTGGGTGGTTTCACCTAATCCACGGTCATCCAAGCGTGCTGTTCAGTTGATTGAGGATTTGGCTATCGAACTTGGAGCTTTTCCAACCGTTTTCTCACCTGAGGATCACGATCGAGCGGTGGCCATGGTTTCTCACCTGCCGCAACTTGTCTCGAGTCTTTTGGCTTCGCAGTTGAATCTTGCCGTGGCAAATGATTTGAGTTTGGCCGGTCAGGGTCTGCGAGACACCACTCGCATTGCGGCCAGCGACCCCAAACTTTGGATTCAAATCCTTGAAGCGAACTCGCACACGCTTTCGGTTCTGCTGCGCAATTTCCTTTCCGACGCAAGTCAGGTGCTGATTGCCCTCGAAGAGCCGATGGCCCCGGGTGCCCTGACCGTTATTGGGAATGCACTTGAGCAAGGTAATCGAGGAGTCAGTCGCATTCCGGGTAAGCACGGAAGCAATCCAACCCAGTATTCGCAACTTGTAGTGATGATAGACGACAAGCCAGGAGAGCTGGCCAGATTGCTGACCGAGATTGGTCTAATCGGGGTCAACTTAGAAGACCTAAAGCTTGAGCACTCCCCAGGTGCCTTCGTTGGGTTGGTGGAGGTTTTTGTGCTGCCCGAGGCAGAGAGTCGACTAAGTCAGGAACTCATTGATCGTGGCTGGAGAATCGCGGGATGAGCGATTTTATAGTTGCCATCGACGGGCCGGCTGGTTCAGGCAAGTCGAGTGTCAGTAGGCAGGTAGCCCGCGAACTCGGGTTTGGTTATTTAGATACCGGGGCAGCTTACCGAGCCTTGGCTTGGGCGGTAATCGAGGGTGGACTGTTCACCTTAGAAAACCTCGAGGAAGCTCTCGAGGAGGCTTCCACTTTTGAACGCGCCTTTGGCTACGAAATTTCTACGGACCCTGAAAATAGCGCAGTGCGGGTTGGCGGCACCGACATCACCCAGCAGATTCGAAGCAGCAAAGTTTCCGAAGCGGTGAGTGCCGTTGCTAGAGTCGCTGCCGTTCGCTCGTTCATGAAAGCCCTCACCAGACGCATTGCCAAAGAGTGTGAGCGGACGGGTATCGTAATCGAAGGAAGAGATATCACCACCGTTGTCGTGCCTGAGGCCGAAGTGAAAATTCTGCTAACCGCGCATGAAACCGTTAGACTTAAACGACGTTCCAATGAGTTTGGTGAAAAATCTTTTGCCGACCTGGTTCGTCAAGTTTCCGAGCGTGATGCAAGCGACGCAAAAGTCGTCGATTTTATGACTCCGGCCACCGGAGTAACACTCGTTGACTCAACTAATCTCGATTTCGCACAAACGGTTTCTGCCGTTTGCTCTTTAATCGAGCAGCAACGCAGTAAGGGAATCTAATGACAGACGAAGACTTCAACGCCGCACCAATTGACCCGGCGTTCATTGAGAAAATTCGCAGCTTGAGCACGGAAGAGGAAGAAGCCCGCGCCCGAGTTTTGCGAACCGGCCTTGAGGACTACGACCTTGAGCCAGAGGACCTTGACGTCCTCGGTAATGAAATTGACCTTGACGGCGGCTATCAACTGTTGCCTGCCCTTCCGGTGCTGGCCATCGTTGGCCGCCCAAATGTTGGCAAATCGGCACTGGTGAATCGCATCCTGGGTCGTCGTGAGGCCGTGGTGGAAGACAAACCCGGCGTCACCCGAGATCGAGTTTCTTATAAGGCCGAATGGAACTCCCGCAAGTTTACGTTGGTGGATACCGGGGGTTGGGAACCCGACGCCCGCGGCATTGACAAATCTGTTGCTCTTCAGGCTGAGATTGCCGTGGAGCTCGCTGACGCCGTGCTCTTCGTGGTTGACGCCATGGTTGGGCCAACCAGCACCGACGAACGCGTTGTCAAGATGCTCAGAGCCAGTGGCAAGCCAGTGATTTTGGCGGCTAACAAGATTGATGACCTGCGTCAAGAACCAGAGGCCGCATCGCTTTGGGCCTTGGGACTGGGTGAGCCTATGCCGGTCTCGGCAGTGCATGGTCGTGGAGTTGCCGACCTGCTGGATGCCGCAATGAAAGTGTTGCCTGAAATCTCAGCTGTCGCCAAAGAGGAATTTGGTGGGCCGCGTCGCGTCGCCCTAATCGGTAGACCAAACGTTGGAAAATCTTCGCTCTTGAACCGCGCTGTTGGTTCAGAGCGCGCAGTCGTTAACGAGCTTGCTGGAACCACGCGAGACCCGATCGATGAGCAGGTTGAGCTTGGCGGGAAGGTTTGGAGATTCGTCGACACCGCCGGAATCCGTCGCAGAGTCCATCTAGCCCAGGGAGCAGACTTCTACGCTTCGCTTCGAACCGCAGCCGCGCTTGAGCGTGCCGAGGTGGCCGTTGTGCTTTTTGATGTCACCCAACCAATCAGCGAGGCTGACATTCGCATTGTTGACATGGTCTTGGAATCTGGTCGAGCCTTGGTTCTGGCCTTCAATAAATGGGATGAGCTTGAGGACGAAAGACGCCGCTATCTTGAGCGTGAAATCGAACAAGATCTGGCTCACGTCGACTGGGCTCCTAGAGTCAACATTTCGGCTAAAACTGGCCGCCACCTAGAGAAGCTGGTCCCAGCCCTTGAGGTTGCCCTTGATTCATGGGATCAACGAATCGCAACTGGAAAGCTAAATGCGTTCATCCAGGAATTGACGATGGAAACCCCTCACCCAGTTCGAGGTGGCAAGCAGCCAAGAATTCTTTTCGCAACTCAGGCGAGCAGCCGCCCTCCAAAATTCGTACTCTTTACCACTGGCTTCTTGGATCCGGGATACCGTCGATTCATCCAGCGCCGTTTGCGTGAAACCTATGGTTTTGAGGGAACCCCAATTGAGGTTGGCATGCGTATCCGAGAGAAGCGCAAGCGCACCTAGTCTCGGTTTTTCATCGAACCGTGGTG
>CAZLWT010000064.1:0-7402 GCA_964563325.1 uncultured Rhodoluna sp.
GTGGATGAATTCCGCTCGCTATGACCAAACCGTCGTAGTGCAGTTGCTGACCATGTTCGAGAGTGAGCAGTTGTTTTTCGACCGAGAGGCCAACCGCGCGAACTCCAAGAATTTCTTCGGCCCCGTGCTCGGATGGCGGCAAAAGGTGCGCGCTTAGTTCACCCTGCTCTTTAAGGGCTGACTTCGAGAGTGCTGGTCTACTGTAGGCCGCGTGCATTTCGTCGCCAACGATCACTATTTTGCCTTCGAATCCGCTAGCCCGCAGGGTTTCTGCTGCGGTCAGTCCGGCAATGCCGTTGCCGACAACAACAATGGTTTGCATTAAATTGACTATTGCAACTTGAGCGCTGCCACCGGGCAAACGCGCACGGCTGCTTTGGCCGCTTCAAGGTTTGAGTCGTCAATATCTACAACATCCAGAACCAATTCACCCGCCTCATCGAGGTGCATCAACTTAGGTGCTACTTCTTCGCAGAGCCCGTGACCCTCGCAACGAGGTCGATCAAGGATTATTTTCATTGTTACCTCCAAAATGTGAACCCGGTGCTCCTTTGCATCGTAGAGCCAAAAGTATCACCAAGTTGAATCAACATTCAACATAATAAAACAACATTATGTGAAAGTCACCGCACTGGTGTAATAATGGAGAGCAGTTTGAATACGGAGCAAAGTCGCTTCGAGATTGGAATCAGTGATGACAACGAGCGCCACCACTCTCACATGGGCAGTAAAAGAGAGCCTCGTTCGCTATGTAAGCGGTCTCGAGGACGGCGAAATCCAAACCACCTCGCCCGCCGAACGATTCGGCAATGTTTTTCAATTCCAACTTGATGAAGAAGCATCGGACTTCAGCGAAACAAACAACAGCGGAACCCTGCAGTTTCGCGGAAGCCTGATTCTTACCGGCCACTGGGGTTCGATGCGCGTTGAGCTCACTGATCCAAAACTTGTTACTGACGGCGGGGCGCTCGAAGTTCAGACTCGAACCATCAACCCAATCAGTGGTGACCGTTTCGAAACCATCGCTCGCGGCACCCTGGTCTCAGACTCAGACTCAGCGGAAAGCCTCGGCAAAGTGACACTCACCGCCGCGGGACGAATGATTTTTGGTGAGCAATACCAAGTTGGCCAAGAACTTAGCGACCTATACATAAGCGGTCGTTAGAAACGCAACACAATCCAACCCAAGTCGCGCTGGCTGTAAAGTCAGCCAGAAATGAAAAGTGAGGTAACAATGACTAACCAAGTTGCAACTTCCCAGATTGACCTTTGGTCTGACGAAAATCTGGCAGATCCGTATCCAACATTTAACCAACTGCGAGACCAAGCGGCTGTCGTGAAGCTCGAACAGTCAGACGTCTGGGCACTTACGCGCTACGAGCAGATTCGTGAAGCGCTGGGCGACTGGCAAACCTTCTCTTCTGAAAAGGCTATTGGCTTCAATGATGGTGTGAACGAAGCCTTGACCGGAACCACCCTGGCCACTGACCCACCACTTCACGAAACCCTGCGACTAGCACTGACCGAGAACCTGACCCCGCGTGCGCTTCGTGGAATGCAAGACAGCATTAAACAGAAGGCTGACCATATTGTTTCTGAACTAGCCAAGCGCGGTTCATTCGATGCAGTCGAAGACCTTGCTCGCGAGCTGCCACTGCAGGTTGTGGTCGACCTTATCGGGGTAAAAGACCAGTACGTTCGCGACAACATTCTCAAGTGGGGTTCAGCGGCATTCAACGTGCTTGGCCCTATGAATGCGCGCACCGGAGTGAACTTTCCGTTAGCAGGCGAGCTCTATGGTTGGGCTTCCAACCTGACCATCGACCAACTGGAAGAGGGAAGCATCGGTTATGGCATTTTTGCTGCTGCCCAGCGCGGTGAGATTCCAGAGGACAGCTGTGGCCACATCATCCACCAGTATGTTGCTGCGGGTCTGGACACCACCATCGCAGCAATTGGAAACGCGATTCAGCTTTTCGGTCAGCATCCAGACCAGTATGAAATGCTTCGCAAAGACCCAAGTCTGATTCCGTCAGCCATGAACGAGGTTCTGCGCTACTACTCGCTGATGATTACCCAGGGTCGTCGCACCACCCGTGAGGTTGAAGTAGATGGCACCGTGATTCCTGCGGGCGCACACATTGCTATTCTCTTTGGATCTGGCAACCGCGACCCACGTCACTTTGAGCGACCAGACGAGTTCTTGATTGAGCGCAACCCAATGGACCACCTGTCTTTCGGCTACGGCGTTCATGCTTGCGCCGGTCAGGGATTGGCTCGTCTCGAGTTCTATGCAGTATTTGAGGCCATGATCAAGCACATCAAGAGTTTCAAGATCGGAACTCCGGTTCGCAAGATCAACAACTCGAGTTTGGCACTCGACCACCTGCCAGTAACCGACATCGTTCTGGCGTAGTAAGCGAATTCAAAACGAACTACAAGCCTCAGCCGTCTAACATCTTGTAGAGCAACTTGCGAAACTGTTCGTGCTCTGCAGGTGTTAGACCGGCTGTGACTTTTTCTTGCACTTTCTCGATTAGCGGTCGCATTCGCTTGATTTCAGTCTTTCCCGCTTCCGAGAGCTCAAGCACATTTCGGCGTCTATCTTCTGGGGCCTGAGTGCGGATAACCATTCCATTTTTTTCTAGGCGAGCGCACAGATCGGCTACGGTTGAGCGGTCGATGTCGAGCTCTTCGCAAATCTCTTTTTGCGAGTAACCAGGTTTGCGCTCAAGAACTGCCATCACGCCGTATTGCACACTTGTGGTGTCGGGGCCAAGAATTTCAAACCAGGCGGCAACGTGACGCTGCTGGGCTCGCCTCAAAAGAAAGCCCGTATACCTCTGGGGTGCACGGGATTCTTTAGTCATGGATTAACCGTATAACTCATTGCTGATCGAGCATGAATGCCGAGAAGTAATCCGCCAAGTCGTCGAACTTGTCGAGTGGAAGCACATGTGCGACATACTGGTCGGGTCGAACAATCACAATCGCGCCGTCTTTGCGGTTGATGCCGCGCGTATCGAAAATATCCTCGTCAGACTTATGGTCAACGGCGAACACCTTTTCGTAGTCGCGAAGACCAAACTTGCCCCCCACTGGTCTCAGAATGTCTGGCAACTGCTCGATGCTGAGGTCACGGTATCCCTGTTGCAGCACAGCGCGCAAATCAAAGACCGAGTCGAGCTCTGCGCCTTTCGGAGTAAAGCGGTTGATTGGAGAGTGTGAGTCATTCTCTAGGTAATCGAGCAACTGCATCAATTTTGGTGCCAAGGATGAACCGCTTGGCTGATCTCCGAAAGCGAAGATACGCCAGCGCCCATCGGCTTCCACAACGTGACCCAGATGCATTGGCTTTGCATCAGCCAAGCGAACCACAGGCGCCGAGTGAAACCTCATGCCGACGGGGTATCCAGTGGCAAGTGACTGGTAGACATCGGTGCCAGTTAATAGCGAGCGCTGATACTGGGTTGCCATACCGGCGGTGAAGCGGCCACCCTTGACGAAATACTCCTGAAGAACCTCTGGCTCGATTCCCGGCTGGTCGGGCTTTGAAGGGTCTTTCGGTGGCGTACCCATAATCTTCGACCATTCGCTGTCGAAGTTGATTAGGTCGTGAGCGATCTTGTGTCGCTCACCGTGATAGGTGTGCAAGAGTGTCTCAGGGCTGCGACCTTCGAGCACCGCGGCAAGCTTCCATCCGAGGTTGAAAGTGTCCTGCATAGAAACGTTCATGCCTTGGCCAGCTTTGGCGCTGTGTGTATGGCAAGCATCACCCGCAATGAAAACGTGCGGGCTGCGGGAATCTCTCTGGTCATCAGGTACATCATCGAAGCCATCGGTCACGCGGTGCCCGACCTCGTAAACAGAGAACCAAGCAACGTCTTTTACATCGAGCCAGAACGGGTGAAGAACGTGTTTTGCTACTTCGATAACGTCTTCGGCGCTCACATCTCGGCCCTTGTCACGATTCTCTGGGTCAACGCTGCCGAGGTCTACATAGAGCCGGAACAACTGCCCGCCCTCGCGTGGAATCAACAGAATGTTTGATCCGTTTTCAGACTGAATTGCTGACTTCAGGCGTAAGTCAGGAAAGTTAGTGTTGGCTAGCAGATCAAGCACGCCCCAACGGTGGTTCTGAAACTTTCCAACGAGTTCACGCCCGATGGACTCTCTCACCGCGCTGCGCGCGCCATCGGTGCCAACCACATACTTGGCTTTGATCTGCATGTTTTCACCCTTGGCATCGCGCAAAGTTGCGGTTACCGGGTGGGTTCCACTTTCAGAAACTTCGACATTGATAATCTCGTATCCATAGTCAGGTTCTAGTCTGCTTGGCGAGTGCTGCATGAACTCTAAGAAGAAGTCGTGAACGCGAGCCTGGTTCACGATGATGTGAGGGAACTCAGACAGGCCGTCTTCCACATCTTGAATACGACCGGTTCGAGTGATGTTGGCTCGGTCGTTAATGTCTGGTCGCCAGAATGTGGTTTCGTTTACCCAATAGGCCTCTTTGACGATGCGCTCTGCGAACCCGAAAGCGTTGAAGGTCTCAACCGACTTGCAAGAGACACCATCGGCCTGACCAATCTTTAGCGGGCCTTCGCGCTTCTCGACGATGCGAGTGGTGATGTTGCCAAAGGCCGACAGTTGTGCGGCAAGCAGCAGACCCGCAGGGCCGGTGCCAGCAATCAGAACGTCGACTTCCTGTGGCAGCGAATCGCTTCGCTCGGCCACTGATTTGTGAGCTGGTTTAACTAACGGATCGCCGACCACAAAGCCATTCTCGTGGAACTTCATTGTTCTTTCCCTTCGGAGAAAATCACTCGAACTGATAAATAGTCAGTATACAAACTGTTTCAGAATCGTCGATGAGATGCAAGTTTTTGGGCACATTATTTGGGACTAAGAATTAGGCGGTGAGCAGGTGACACCAAGAGTCAGTCATGACCTCGAGCGCCTTGTCGCGATCGACAATCCAACCCAAGCGCATCACTCGGCGAGAAAGAAACTCGAGTTCACCGAAAGCCAGGGCACAACGTACCCGGCGGGTCTCAGGATCGAACCGCTGAGCTTTATTTAAGCCACTCGCCATCTGATCAATTGCCGAATCAAACCACTGGTCGATGGTGTCTTGAATGTTTGGTTCAACCGCTGCGGCCTGGTGAGTAGCGGTTATGTAAGGCTTGATATCGCTCCACTGGTCAAACTTGTGCCCCAAGAAAACCTTGATCTGATTCCGGTCGTTAGAGGCAACGACGTCTGGCAGAGCCGGGTTGTCAATGCTGGTGAGAATTTCGTCCACTGTTTCAACCAGCGAGCTAACCAGGTCGCCCTTCGAAGTGAAGTGCAGATAGAAAGTTGTGCGCGTGGTGCCAACTGCGGCGGCTATATCATCGATTGTGGTGGATGCGTAGCCACGGTCATTGAACAACTCGAGAGCTTTGTCTAGCAAAAGGTTGCGCGTCATTTCTTTCTGCGCTTTGCGTAAACCAACCATGTCTAAAGCCTAACTTCGAGCGAGACGTGTACCTGAACCGAGAATCTCTAACTAACCACTGGGATGAAGCGTAGGTAGGTAAAGCAGTAGGCGTCGACTGCAGGTGAGTCGACGCCTACCCTCAATTTTACCTAGTTCTTTACGCCCCACAGCTGGAGGAATCCAGCCATGTAGTCTGCCTTGCCGTACCAAAGACCCGACTGCTGTCCAGCAGCGGTCAAGTCAAGTTCGCCAACGTTTGACGGGGTGATCATGCGACGTAGCGGGAACTGCAATTTCTCAACAGCGCCAGCGCCGGTTGCAATGCGCAGTGTCTGGTCAGCTGCGTACCATCCTGTTGCGAACACGTTGAAGCCAGTGTCTGCAATAACTGGGCCGCCAGCCTTCATGTTCTGCAGTACATCGAGATAACCGTCACCGCTCACAATCTTGACATCGGTGCGGCCAGCTGCCTGAATGCCTTGGGTAACAGGCTGAACGAATCCATCGAAAGGAATCTGGATGTACTTGATGTCTGGGTTTGCAACCAGCTTTGCACTAACCAAGCTGGCGACCTTGTCGATTGTGCCGGTTGTAGTTTCAATCTTCTCAACCTTACAAGCCTTGCAAGCTGCGGCATAGGTGCCAAGAGCACCAAGTTCGGTCCACAACTTTGTTGCTTCGGTGTCGGTAACCTCAACAGCCAAAACGTTAGCCGTAGCGTTCGAGTCAGCAATAACCGCGTTAGCGTTCCATGCCTGAATTTCGATACCGTTCTGGGTTACGTAGCCGACCTTGCTTGAGTCTGAGTAAACCGCGGCGTCACCAGGAACGGCCTCGTCGCCGACCAGGGTGATGACTAGCGGGATACCAGCGTCAACCACGGCCTGGAATGCGGTGGGAGCCATTGAAACTGGAAGACTGCCGATGATAACCGCAGCAGCCTTCCCATCAACAGCCTGACCGAGGCAGGTTGCTAGGTCTTGTGGGTTTGACTTCGCGTCACAGGTCTTGACCTGCGCGCCGACTGCACCGAAGGCAGCCTTTACGCCAGCTTCTTGGATGGTGAACAGCGGAACCTGCAAGGTCGCAGGAATGTAGTACACGGTTTTGCCGGCAAAGTTCACTCCGGATAATGCAGGTCCGGTTGGGGTGAAGGTGTCAGCCGCTGAGCTAACTCCAGCAACCACCGCAGCGGCGGCAATTGCCTCAGGTGCAGTCGGGCCACTGGAGTTGTTGTTGCCATCGGTGGTTGCTGCGCTACAAGCGCTCAGTGCCAATATGCTCGTGGCGGCAGCTAGGCCAACCAGAACTTTCATCGGGTTTTTCATTTGTTGCTCCATTTCTTCGTGGTTGTTATGGACTTATTTACTTGTTGAGATTGCTAGCTCTTGATCCTGCGCTGAACCAGCGTAGAAACTGTGACGGCCGCGACCAGCACAAAACCGTAGAACACCTGAGTGACCCAGCCGCTGAGACCGAGAAGCTGCAGACCAAAAACTCCAGTAAGCAGGAAGTAAGCGGCGATTAGCATTCCAATCGGGTTGAAGCGACCAGGCACCACGGCAACTGTGCCCAAGAAAACTGCCGCGAAAGTTGGCATAAGGTTGGTGGCTGCGGTGCCTGGGTTGTACCCGCCAAGGCCAGTAGCCAAAATCACGCCTGAGACACCTGCCAAGAGTGAGGAGGCCAAATAGGCGCCGATTTTGACGCGGGCAACCGAGATTCCCGCGAGTGCGGCCACAGCAGGGTTTGAACCCACGAACAACATGCTGCGACCAAGAGGGGTTCCGCTCATGACATAAGCGACAACGGCAGAGAGCACTAATCCGTACCAGAACAGCAATGGCAGGCCAGCGAAGTTTCCGATCGCGATAACTGACAACTTAGGGTCTAGACCGCTCACGGTGGTTTCACCCGAGA
>CAZLWT010000065.1:0-7377 GCA_964563325.1 uncultured Rhodoluna sp.
AAAATAAAAACCGCCGACGCCATTTTGCTCGACCTGGGCGTCTCTTCCATGCAGCTGGATGAGGCCGCCAGAGGTTTTGCCTACTCCTACGCCGCCCCACTCGACACGCGCATGGATGCAAGTGAAGGTAAGACGGCAGCCCAAATCCTTATGACCTACCCCGAGGCGGAATTGGCTCGGATATTCAAGGAATACGGCGAAGAACGCTACGCAAAGCCAATTGCCCGCGAAATTGTGGCCCAGCGTGTTAAGTCGCCTTTCACTCTGAGCACCCAGCTGGCTAGCCTCATAACCAAAATAGTGCCCTATATTCCCGGCAAATCCAGTGGGCACCCAGCCAAGCGGGTCTTTCAGGCGCTCAGAATCGAAGTGAACGGTGAACTCGAGGTTCTTGCCGACACGATGCCGGCCGCAATCTCGGTCTTGGCCTTGCATGGGCGAATCCTGGTGCTTTCCTACCATTCGCTTGAGGACAGAATTGTCAAGCGTGCCCTAGCCGCCGCCGCAAATTCCTCGGCTCCCATCGAACTTCCGATTGAACTGCCAGAGCATGCCCCAACCATCAAGCTTTTAGTCAAAGGGGCCGAGCAGGCTGGCCCTGAGGAGATTCTACAAAATCCAAGGGCCACCTCTGTACGGTTGCGCGCCGCCGAGAAGATTCGGCTCACCAAATGAGCATGAACCGACCAATGAGAGTTGAACACGGCCCAAGGCTGGCAAACCGATTCGAGTCGATTCAGGCCAACGTTCGAGCCGTACCATTTTCCGCTCGCAAGTCACGCCCCGCCTCAGTCATCGTAGCCACCTTGCTAATCGGTTTCTTGGTCGTTCCATTGCTTAGTTTGCAGCTGAACATTTCCACCGAGCAGGGTATCTATGAGTTGGCTGGCCTCAAAGCTAAGAAAAAGGATTTGGCGATAACCTCACAGATCCTGAGCCAACAACTTGATTCACTGAGCTCAGATCAAAACCTGGCCAGTGCGGCGTCGCAACTGGGAATGGTTTCAAATACCAACCCGGTATTTTTGCGCATCGGTGATCAGCGAATTTTTGGGCATCCGAAAGCAGCCACCACTTCAGATTCGGCTCATTTGGGCGCGAATTTGGTTCCCAATGCGGCGCAGAACAAACACACCCGAGTTGCTAACCTGCTAGCTCAGCAGGCCTCGATCAGGGCTAAAATTCTGGCTACGCAGCAAATTGCGGCTTTGAAATCAAACGCGGCAGCACAGGTCACGCAACGGCCATCGCGCAATTTGGCAAGCGCAAAAAGATCAACTCCGGTTTCTGGTCCCGCTAAGGTCGCCGATGGAATTCCAGCTTCACCGACAAACTAGTGAAGGTTATCGAGAGTATTTATGAAGGGTTTATTGTCTGGTAATCCAGACCGAAGATTCCGACGGGTGCGCGGAGTAGCAGTCATCGGTGTCGTTCTAATTTTGTGGCGGCTTGTGGTCTATCAGGTGGTTGACGCCAATCAACTCAAAGAAGACTTGCAGGCGAAGCTTTCCGAGACTCGAACGGTGCCGGCCATGCGAGGAAAAATCCTTGACTCAAAGGGCAGGATTTTGGCCAAAACGGTTTTTGAGTACGACGTTAACGCGGCGCCAGATATCGTTCACCCCTTCTCACGGTTAACCGGATCAACAACCGCCGAGGTCTCGGTCGTGCAGGCGGCAACCGAGATTGCGAATATTCTAAATATGCCTGCCAGCGTCGTTCTCGAAAAAATCACGGGAACCAGCAAGTACTCAAACATCATGAAGAAAGTCGATGCCGAGCGGTACCGCAGGTTGCAAGCCCTGGAAATACCCTGGTTGTTTTACGATTCGCTGCCAAGGCGCATTTATCCCAGTGGCGCGGTGGCTGGAAACCTACTTGGGTTCGTCGGAATTGATGGCGGCGCGCTAGCTGGCATCGAAAGAACCATGAACTCCTGTTTGACAGGCGTGGATGGCAAAGAGTCTTTTGAAAAAGGCGCCGACGGGATAAAAATTCCGGCCAGCGTTCAAACCACCCAGTTGGCTCGCGATGGTTCCGACGTGGTTTTGAGCATCGATTCTGACCTTCAGTACTACGCCCAGCAGGTAATGGCCAAGTACGTTCGCGATGAACGGGCGGATTGGGGCAGTGCGGTCGTAGTTGAGGTCAAGACGGGAAAGATACTGGCTGCTGCCGAGGCGCCAACCGTTGATCCCAATGTGTTCTGGAAGGCCAAGGCCGAAGACCGTAAATCACGGATATTTCAGGTAACTTTCGAGCCCGGATCGACGCTAAAAACGGTGGCCGCGGCAACCGCTATCGACTCGGGATATGCGACACCGTCAACCAAGGTCAGCGCGCCTTACCGGCTAAAAGTCACAAGGCAGGATTGGATTCAAGACAGCCACCTGCACCCCACCGAACACCTAACCCTCACCGGCGTCTTGAAAGAGTCTTCGAACACCGGAATCTCGTTGATTGCCGGAAAGGTTCCACTGGCCACCAGATTCGGCTATCTCAAACGATTTGGGCTTGGTCAACGCACCGCCGTGAATTTCGAGGGTGAAAGCGGTGGCATTTTGGGCGACTATAAAACTTGGGATGCGTTAACCGCGAACAACTCGATGTTTGGCCAGGGCATTTCGGTGACTCCGATTCAAACCGCTTTCTTTTATCAGGCCGTTGCCAACCAAGGTTTGAGACTGCCACCTCGCCTGGTTTTGGGCTGTCGGGCAGCCGATAACAAATTGGTCTCCACCCCGGTTCCACAAGCTACCCGAGTCGTTTCCAAGCAGGCCGCCAGATCCACCGTCGACATGCTCGAAAAGGTCGTCGAGCAGGGTGGCATCGGTCGCACCGCGGGTGTCGCCGGTTATCGAATTGCCGGAAAATCTGGAACCGCCCAAATCAAAGATGGCTCTGGATACGGTAATCGTTACGCGATTTCCTTCATCGGAATGGCACCGGCAGACGACCCCAAGTACGTGCTTGCCGTCACGATTTACAAGCCTCGAACCGTTAGCAACTCGATTGGCGCAACTCCGCCCTTCAAAGCCATCATGGAACAAATGCTTAGAATGTATCGGGTGCCACCTTCGACCACCAAGTCCGTAAAGATTGCAACCAACTGGTAAGGCTATGAACGAGCAAATTCCTCCTATTCTTAGGCCCGAGCGGGTTCAGCCGGTATCACTTGGCGAGCTGAAGCTGCGATTTGGTTTGTCTTGGGCCAACGAAACCGACTCAAGCGATTCTCGCTCGAAAGTTCGGGTCACCGGAATCAGCATGAATACGGCAGACCTAAGACCCGGCGACCTCTTTGTTGCCATGCCGGGATTGAAGACTCACGGCGCGCATTTTGTGGCCAAGGCCCTAGCAAACGGTGCTGTTGCGATAGTCACCGACCAGGCCGGCTTTGCTGTTCTCGAAGCGGTCTCGGTTCCGGTTTTACTCCTCGAGAATCCTCGTTCCCAGTTGGGCGACCTGGCCGCTTTTGTTTACGGCAATGTAGCCGGAAACCTTCCGAAACTTTTTGCAACCACCGGAACCAACGGTAAAACCTCAACCTCATATTTCCTAGAGGGCATCCTGCGACAGATCGGTGAGGTCACCGGGCTTACCTCGACTGCCGAGCGGCACATTGCTGGCGAGGTAATTGTTAGTCGCTTGACCACTCCCGAATCAACCGAAATGCAAGCGCTGATCGCTCGAATGCGAGAGCGTGGAGTGACCTCGGTAGCGATCGAAGTTTCGGCTCAGGCCCTGACTCAATTGCGTGTTGACGGCATGCTCTTTGACGTTGTCGGATTTACGAACCTGAGTCACGATCATCTAGATGATTACCCCGACCTCGATAGTTATCTGCGAGCCAAGGCTCAACTATTCACGACCAAAAGAGCCAAGCGCGGTGTCGTCAGCCTCGACTCAAAATACGGCGCCGAGTTACTCAAAATCAGTGAGATTCCCACGGTCACCATTTCTAGTCGATCCGCAACGCTTGCCGACTGGAACCTGACAGTAACAATCGAAGAACCTGGAAAAACCGCGTTTCGCTTGATCGGTCCGAATCAGGAACTGATTGAATCCTCGATTTCGATTCTCGGAGCCCACATGGCGGCCAACGCTGGTCTTGCCATAGTGATGCTCATCGAAGCTGGATTCGATTGGCAATTGATTGCTGAGCGAATCAAGAACGGCATCGTCGCATTCTTACCCGGTCGCACCGAGTTGGTTTCCTCGGCCGGATCCCCAAACGTATACGTCGACTTTGGTCATAGCCCCGATGCCTTCCTTCACACGCTGGCTGCCGTGCGCAAGGTGACGCGCGGGCGAGTCATCATGGTGTTTGGTGCCGATGGTGACCGGGATCCTTCGAAGCGTGAGGATATGGCCAGGGTTGCCGCAATGGGTTCGGACGTGTTGGTGATTACCGATCACCACCCGCGGTTTGAGGACCCGGCTTCGATTCGAGCGGTTCTCATGAACGCGGCCATGAAGGCTAAACCGGACATGGAAATTTACGAGGTGAGCCCGCCCGAACAGGCAATCCGCAAGGCCGTCTCGATTGCCAAATCGGATGACGCGATTCTTTGGGCAGGACCCGGACATCAGGATTATCGTGACATTCGAGGCGTCAGAACACCGTACTCGGCTCGCCAAGAAGCCAAGGACGCGCTCAAAGAATTTGGTTGGAAATGATAACCCTTACACTGACCGACGTTGCCGCTGCTATCGGCGGTCGCATCGAGGGAAACCCAGTCGTTTCAATATTTGGCTCGGTGGAAACCGATTCGCGACTGGTTGGCCCAGGCTCGCTTTTTTTTGCTAAGCCCGGAGAATTTGCCGATGGCCATGATTTTGTTTTGAGCGCACAGCGCGCGGGTGCAGTGGCTGCAGTTGTCGAGCGTGAGGTTTCCGGCGTTGATATTCCGCAACTTGTCGTCGGAAACTCGATAACGGCTTTGGGCTTATTAGCCAAACACGTTTTGAAAACCGTTCGAAATCGTGGTGGGCTGCAGGTTGTGGCAATCACCGGTTCAAACGGCAAAACCACGACCAAAAACATGCTCGGGCAAATCCTTGGTGCGGTGGGTCAGGTCGTTTCGCCAATCGAGTCCTACAACAATGAGGTTGGCGCGCCAATCTCGGTTCTCAAAGTTAATTTTGAAACAGATTTTTTGATCACCGAAGTCGGTGCCGGTGGCCTCGGAAGCGTTCGCTACCTCGCTGAAATCATCCAACCCGATATCGCAGTGATCTTGAAGGTAGGCATGGCGCATGCCGGCGAGTTTGGGGGAATCGAAAACACGGCCAAAATCAAGGCAGAACTGGTTGAAGTTTTGGGGTCCGAGAATCGCGTTCTGCTAAATGCCGACGATGGATACGTGCGAGCGATGGCCAACGATACTGCCGCAAAGGTGGTTTGGTTTGGTTCAGCGGGCTCAGCCAACTATCGGGCCAGCAACTATTCGCTCAGCATCGATGGCACGGCATTCGATTTGCACTGGCCCGATGGCCAAACCGATCACGTGACGCTCAAAATTCTTGGAGAGCACCACGTCATGAATGCCCTTGCAAGTGCCGCAACGGCCGACCTGCTGGGAGTCAAACGCGAAACCATCATTGAAATGCTCGAGCAGATGGCACTTGCCGAGCGTTGGAGAATGCAGCTGCTGCAACGCCCAGATGGTGTGAGCATCATCAACGACGCATACAACGCAAGCCCGGATTCAATGAAAGCGGCCCTGCAAACTTTGGCTCAGCTGGGTCGCTCGGGTCGCAGAACCGTTGCGGTCTTGGGTGAGATGGCAGAGCTCGGTGAATTTTCAGCCGCCGAACACGACACGATAGGCAGAATCGTGGTTCGCCTAAATATCAAACAACTCGTTGTCATCGGTGCCGCGGCCAAGCTCATTCACATGGGGGCGTCTCAGGAGGGGTCTTGGGATGGCGAATCGAAATTCTTTGACTCGATAGCCGAGGCTGAGCAGTATCTTCGTGGGATGCTTGAACCACAAGATATCGTGCTGGTGAAATCTTCAAAGTCGGCCAATCTGAGGCAACTCGGCGACAAGCTAATGGAGGCAAGTTTTTGAGAGCTTTAATGCTGGCTGGTGCCTTGGCCATGGCAATAACGTTGTTTCTGACCCCGGCTTTTATCTGGTTGTTTAAGCGCGTCGGCTGGGGCCAGTTCATTAGGGCTGATGGTCCACAATCCCATCACACCAAGCGAGGCACCCCCACAATGGGTGGAATCGTAATAATCATTGCTACCCTGTCGGGTTACTTCTTTGGCAAGGCGCTCAACCTCGAAACCCCAAGCGTTTCGGCGTTGCTGGTTCTGTTCATGATGGTCGGCCTCGGCTTCATCGGATTCATCGATGACTTCATAAAAACCCACCGACGCAGAAGCCTTGGGCTTTCTGGTTGGGCAAAAATTCTTGGCCAGGGCATAGTGTCGGTGGCTTTCGCGCTGCTTGCTCTTCAGTTTCCTAACGCCAAGGGCTTGACCCCGGCAAGCACCCAAATTTCCCTGTTTCGCGATATTAAAGGGCTTGATTTCGCCGTCCTGGGCACCGTTGCCGGCTTGATTTTATTCGTACTTTGGATTTACTTCCTCGTTGCATCGGCATCGAACGGAGTCAACATCGCCGACGGACTAGACGGTCTGGCAACCGGATCTTCGGTCATGGCGATCGGTGCCTTTGCCATCATCGGCTTCTGGAAGTTCAACCAGGCTTGTGCGCCAATTATGGAAAACGCCAGCAGTTGCTATGAGACCAGAGACCCGCTGGACCTTGCCGTGGTCGCTTCGGCCATCGTTGGGGCGCTTGCCGGCTTCCTCTGGTGGAATACCTCACCGGCACAGATTTACATGGGCGACACCGGTTCGCTGGCTTTGGGTGGTGCGCTGGCTGCTCTGGCTATTTTGTCGCGTACCGAACTGCTGCTAATTCCAATTGGTGGCCTGTTCGTTTTGGTTACGGGCTCGGTAATTTTGCAACGGCTTTACTTCAAAATCACTAAGGGCAAAAGAATATTTCTGATGAGCCCACTGCACCATCATTTTGAGCTCAAGGGCTGGCCAGAAGTGACAATCGTGGTTCGCTTTTGGATTATCGCCGGCCTCGGGGTGCTCGGCGGAATCGGACTTTTCTACCTCGAGTGGATAAGCAGCTGAGGAGTTCAGGAATGACTCGTTTAGATGATCTCAACAGTTGGCGCGCTAACTGGCGCGGTTTGAAAGTCGCGATTTTGGGTCTCGGTATCTCAGGGTTTTCGGTTGCCGATACCCTTGCCGAATTGGGGGCCGAGTTGCTGGTGCTGGCCGAAAAAGCCGAGCCCGAACAGATCGGAAGAGCACACGTCTGAACTCCAGTCACATTCAGAAATCTC